>DATAHM010000149.1:0-10219 GCA_036263215.1 Gemmatimonadaceae bacterium | reverse complement strand
ATCGTGCAGCTGTCGACTATGAAGTTCTCGAATTCCGGCAACTCCGCCGTTTCCTTGGTACCCTTCGAGATCGCTGAAAGTGCTACTGCGAAAAGACGAGCCGGCTTCCGGCCGCGTACGATCATCACGTGCAGACCGCGCTTCCCATTTTTTACCCGGCTGCCGAGTGTGGGCATCTTGAGCTCGCGTTCGCCAACACCGATGAACACCATCGAAGCCCGATAGGTCTTCTTAGTCCCTTCGGCGTCGAAGGTTACGCCGAAGGTGCGCAGACCCGAAAGCATTCGAGCAAAAGCGAGCGCGCTTGCGATCTTGTAGCCGAAAGTCTTTTCGAGTCCTTCCCGGTCTCGGACGAAGGTGACATATGCTCCGATCGAGCTGGTATTCAGAAAAACCTTATCGTTGACGTAACCGATGTCGGCGCCCACAACCTCGGCGCCGGTTCCGGCAAGGATTGCCGCTTTGCCCAGATCGGTGGGGATGCCGTGGTCTTTCGCAAAGTGGTTGAGCGTCCCCCCAGGAAGGATTGCGAGCTCGACCTCGGATTTGGCGACGAGAGCAGCTGCAGTAGCGATGGTGCCGTCACCACCGGCGACCACGACCCGCTTGGCGCCATCGTCGATCGCAGCTTTCAATTGTTGCCTGAGGTGGGCGGGCTGTATCTCTTCCAACTCCAGTCCGGCGGTTTCGAGAGCCTCGCGAGCTGCATCGACGTTCCCGCAGCGGGCGTTGAGGAAGGCTCTTGGCGCTGGGCTCGGTGTTCGGGGAGTTTGCATGAGGAGCGGGCGAAAAATGAAGAGGAAAGAAAAACACTAACGCGGCCGGCTGATCGCGACCGGCATCCCGCGACCCGCTTCAGACCTATTACAAGAAAGACGCCGGCTTTTGGCCGGCGTCTTTTCCTTAGTGAACTATGAACGTGGTTGCGATTAGCTCCAGAATCCAGCCAACGCGGAGCCGTCCGGTGATTCGCGCAGCTTCTCGAAAGCGCGTTCGCGGATTTGTCTGATTCGCTCGCGGGTGACCCCCATCAACGCACCTATTTTCTCGAGCGTCATCGCGTCGGAACCCTGCTCGAGACCGTAGTAGAGGTGGAGAATCTTGCGTTCGCGCGGAGTGAGGTACTTCCGGAAGACACGGTCAATGAACTCCCGCATCAGGTGGAAGTCGGTGACGTCCTCGATTTCTCCGCCGTCCACACCGGCGAATCTTTCTCCGAGGGTGCAGGCTTCGCGGTCCGAGCGGTCGATTGGGGCATCGAGAGAGATCTCCGTCGCTGACATCTGCTTGGCGGAGCGAACTGCATCTGGGGTTTCTTCGAGGAGTCGACCGATCTCGTTGTCGGTCGGGTCGCGCCTGAGGACCTGGGAGAGAACTGTCTGCGCGCGTGCCAGCTTGATGAGCTGCGAATTTTGATTCAGTGGGATTCGAACGCTGCGGGTCTGCTCAGCAAGTGCCTTTAGAACCGCTTGCCGGACCCACCAAACTGCGTAGGAGATGAACTTCACTCCCTGATCCGGATCGAACTTCCTCACTGCCTTGAGCAACCCTTCGTTCCCAATTGCCACTAGCTCACCCAAGTCGAGTCCGTGGCCCTGATACTTCTTTACGTATGAGATGACGAATCGAAGGTTGGCGGTGACCAGCCGCTCAGCTGCTTTTTCGTCCCCTGCCTGCGCACGACGCGCAAGTCGACGCTCTTCTTCGGCGTCGGTTATAAGGGGAAGCTTTTGAATGTCCTGGAGGTACTGGTCGAAAGCGGTGGAGGGGGATGAACGGAAGAAGCCTTTGGATCTACTCTCGCCCGTTGTCTGCATAAGCCCCTTGGTAGCGACATTATCGAATGACGCACCTGGGTGGCGCGTCCGTAGTGTGCTGGACGCGCACGTTAACAGCGGGTGTGCTCAACCGTCAACAGCCACGTTTCATGCCACAGGGGGGCTCGGTGGATCTTTGGTCTTCGTTCGGGTTGTAGCCATCAAAATGGCAATTCCGATGAGGATAATGCACCCAACGATCACCCAGGTCTGGGAAACGCCGAGCAGGATCGCCGCGATGGCGAGTCCGATGATCAGGACTATGAACCCAATCAGGTAGGTGCTAAACGAGGACATTGGCGGTCTCGGGTTGGATTTTCGAGCCCAAATCGAGCAATTGTAAGGCCAAATTCGCCCGCGGAATTCTTAGCGCTTCGCCAGTCCGTCCCAGCGAGTGGGTGTGAGAGAGTCGTTCGGTACTTCCTCAACCGTCCGCGCGATGAGTGTCGCGCTACCCCAATGGCGTCCGAACCGCGCCGCCTCACGACAATCCGGGTTCCAGATATCGAGAGTCGCGCCGAGCACATTGCCGCCTGTGTCGTCGACGAGATATCGCCCGAGATACTCCGTTCCGAGAAAGACATCCACGTAGCGCGAAAGTGGGAAGATTCGCGGATCAGCGGCGACGATCCCGTAACGAGTTTGCCGGCCTCGACGCGTTTCGCCCTGCACACAATACTGCGTTAGCGACACAGGGATCGTTACGCCATCCTCGGCTCGCCGAAATTTGGAAGGCACGAGCGGGAGTAGCCCCTTCTTCATTTTGATCGCTTCGTGCGCGGTCGCGCGCGCCATCTTCGCCGGAATGGCCTCGACACCTTCGGCTATCGGCTTAGTGACCGCCGTCGTTGCTCTCGCAACTCTTACCGCTTTCGACGGGAGCGATTTTGCCATCGCGCTCATGGTCTCCTTGAGCGGACTGTCCAAACGACCGGCGGTCTCGTGGACGCTCTCTACGGATGCCAGATCCTGTGGTTCGAGCATCGCCAGCTCGGTGCCGGTGCTGATGCTAGCATCGGCGGTTCCATCGGAGTCCGCCGTGATCGACGGCGTAAGTGACGGCAGCGCCACTGCGCCCGTTCCAATCAGCGCGATGGCCATGGTTACCGCGACAACGGTTCTGACCACTTCTGAACGCCGTGAGCGCTCGGTTGCCACCCCGGTATCCAAGGCGCGGCGAGAGATTCTGCTGATTTTCACGCGAGTACCTCCCGAAGCTGATCGTCACCGACCGAAACAGTCCATCCAGTATCTTCGCCCGCCATCGCTCCTATCCTGAGCGGGAGGGCGAACCTAATGCTGCCTGACCGTCCCTTCTTGTCCGACCTCATAGCCTCGATCACGGCTTTTCCGTCGATTCCGGCCGGGATCGCGGTTGGGAGTCCGAGCGCTTTCACCACTTTTTTGACGGTGGCGGCAGTGCCGGTCTGAGCCACGCCAATCCTTTCGGCTAGCTCACTCTCAAGTGCCATCCCGATCGCGACCGCCTCTCCATGAAGCAGGGAGTAGCCGCTGACCACCTCGACGGCGTGGCCAATGGTATGGCCAAAGTTCAGAACTTTTCTAAGGCCTTCCTCCCGTTCGTCTCGAGAAACGATATCGGCCTTGATCTCAATGCTAGGGACGATGAGCGAGAGCATGCTGTCACTGTCTCGTCCGCCAATCGCCAGCAACTGAGGAGCTCTGCTGGCGACCGCATCAAGATAAGGCGCGTCGGCTATTACGCCATGCTTAATTGCCTCTGCAAGACCCGAGCAAATCTCGTTAAGTGGAAGTGTAGCAAGGACTTGCGGGTCAGAAAAAACTGCTCTAGGAGGGTGAAAAGCGCCCACCAGATTCTTGCCGGCGGGGGTGTCGACGGCTGTCTTTCCGCCGATCGAAGCATCGATCATGGCCAGCAAAGTCGTCGGAATCTGGACGAAGGGCACACCCCGCATGAAGGTCGCGGCAACGAACCCGGCGAGGTCGCCTACCACCCCGCCGCCGAGCGCAATGACGGTGGAGTCGCGACCGTAACCTTTAGCGAGGAGTTGATCGGTAAGCCGAGCCCACGTTTCCCGAGTCTTGTTGGATTCGCCAGCGGGGATCGTCAGGGTTTCCACGGTTCGGGATTCGAACTGGCGCGCCACTTTGTCTGCGTAGAGGGGCCCGACCGTCGAGTCCGTAATGATTGCGTACCGGTGCGCTGGCGCCAATTCCCTGATCTGGGCTGCGACGCTGGCCAGGACACCGTTCTCTATCCGGATCCGGCAGCCGCCGAGTTGGACTACTTTGGGCTCGGCTCCCGTCGGACCGGCTACCAGGTTACCTCGCCCATTCCAGTAACGACATTGGCAACCCGCGCGAGCATGAAAAGCAGGTCGGAGAGCCGGTTGAGGTACACGACAACGATCGAAGGAATTTCTACCTCCCGCTCGAGGTGCACGACGCGTCTTTCTGCGCGGCGGCAAACGGTTCGTGCAACATGGAGGGCAGCGCCTTTGCGACTTCCGCCGGGAATGATGAAGGCCTTCAGGGGCTCGAGATCGGCCTCGCATTCATCGATCGCGTTCTCCAGCTCCTTAATACGACGGTCGTCGATGTTCGCCTTGGTCAGATGCCCGTGCATCTTCTCGAGATCGGGCGTAGCGAGAAGTGCTCCGATGCTGAAAAGGTCGCGCTGCACTGGTACGAGCACTTCGTCGATGCGCGGAAGCGGCTCGACCGCGCGAACGAAGCCGAGCACGGCGTTGAGCTCGTCGACATCGCCATAGGCTTCGACTCGGTCATCGTCCTTCGCGACGCGGCCACCTCCAAAGAGGCCGGTGTCGCCGGCGTCGCCGGTTTTCGTGTAAATCTTCATTCGGGGAGAATGTAATGCGCAATTCAGGACGGACATCTAGGTACTTCCCTGGCTGGAACTGCAACTGAACGGGCGAGAGCTCCAAGTCAGTTAGGTATTAGTTGGTCAGTTCACGACGTCGGGACTCTACTAGTGGCGTTCGTACCACAGGCAGTTGCCCTGAAGCCACTGAGGTAAGTCTGGGCGTCGTGAACTAGGGACTGTCGACTAACTGACTTGGAGCTCTCGCCCGTTCAGTTGCAGTTAACTCACAAACTCGCAGGATGCGAGACGGGAGTTCGCCCTCCAGTCGCAGTGACTCGGATTGACAATCCGAGTCCTGCGCGCGTGTTTCCGTCAATGCTCTCCACCGTCGCGAAATGATCAGTGGTCCGGATAACGGCCACCCGCCCGATAACGACTGGCGCGAGGAATTCCCGCTCGGAGACGGGACCGCCGAGACAGCCGCGACGGTCTACTGCCCCTATTGCAACGAGACGGTCGAGATCGCAATCGATCCAGGCGGTGGCGCTGCCCAGGAATACGTAGAGGATTGCGAGGTCTGCTGTCAGCCGTGGACTGTGAACGTGACGTACCGGGGAGATGGCTCAGCTGCCGTCACGGTTTCGCCGCTCGATCAGTAGGCGTTGCCGGGGGCGTGTGGCTGGCGCGCCATTGAGGCTCGAGGATGGAGTACAGCACTGAGTTCTCGAAGCGATCCCATTTGATTGCCCAGTCGCGCTCGATTCCTTCCTGTTCCATTCCGAGCTTGAGAAGCACCCGGCCCGAAGCCACGTTTCGCTCGAAGCGGCGAGCCTCGATGCGGTGAAGATTCAGCACGTCGAAGCCGAACTCGAGCAGGCGTCTGCACGACTCCGTAGCGTAGCCGTTGTTCCAGCGGTCTGGAGCGATCCAGTAGCCCAATTCCGCGCGGCGGTGCTCGGGCCGAATCGACATCAGACTTATCGCGCCGGCGAGCTGCCCAGTTTTCTTTTCGACGCACGCGAATGTGGCGCCGGTTCCGCTTTCCCACGCGGCCCATTGCTTCTCGACCCACGCCCGCGCGGTGCCGACGGGATAGGGATGCGGGATGTTAAGAGTGGTATCCGCGATCTCGCGGGTTCCCGCAAGACGTTCGACATCCCACGCGTCGTCGATCTCAAAGCGTCTCAGGGTCAAACGCGCCGTCGTAAGAGTCGGTTGCTCGTGCATCGGGCGGAGTCTATTCGCGTGAGGCTGCTCTCGCCAGAACGATCGTAGCCAATCAATAGCAGCCAGTCACGCCAATCGTATTGGCCACGTTCGATATATTTCGATCCAGATGACTCACCCGATCACCGACATTACGATCATCGGCGGCGGCCCGACCGGACTGTTCGCCTCTTTTTATGCTGGCATGCGAGGCGCGACGGCGCAGATCGTCGACGCGCTCCCCGAGCTCGGCGGACAGCTCACAGCGCTTTATCCCGAGAAGTACATCTTCGATGTTGGAGGCTTCTCCAAGATCCTCGCAAAGGATATGGTCAGAGCTCTCCGCGAACAGGCGCAACAATTCCCGTTCAAGGCGCACCTGAACCAGAACGTGACCGCGCTCGAGCGAGCAGAGGACCATTTTGTCCTGGTTACGGAGAGCGATCGCTTTCCGACGCGAGCAATCGTTATCGCTGCCGGAATCGGTGCGTTCTCACCTCGGCGACTCCCTCAGGCATGCGCCGAGCCATGGTACGGACGCGGAATTTTCGACCGCGTGTCGAATCCGGAGGAGTTCCGGGGACAGCGCATTGTGATCATCGGCGGCGGTGATTCAGCGTTCGACTGGGCGCAGCAGCTGCGCGACCGGGCAAGCGCAGTGACGCTCGTGCATCGGAGCGACAAATACCGGGCGCACGGTGCAACGGTTGCTGATGTGCACGCCGCCGCCCAAGCTGGGCGCACCACGCTTCTTCCTTTCCATGAGCTCCATGATGTCCGCTCCGAAGGCGAGCGCCTCATCGGGATCGTCGTTCGTGACGTGAAGGCGAAGACGACGCGTGACATTGATGCCGACGCCATTCTGCCGATGCTCGGCTTTCACAGCGATATCGGCGCGCTGGCGGAGTGGGGACTCAACTGCGAGAAGGACGAGATCGTCGTCAACAGCATGATGGAGACGGGACGCGAAGGGATTTATGCGGCCGGCGACATCACGACCTATTCCGGAAAGCTCAAGCTGATTGCGACGGGATTCGGAGAGGCCGCCACCGCGGTTAATCAGGCGGTGCACTGGATTTATCCCGAGAAAAAGGTGAATCCCGGACACAGTTCCAACATGGCCATCTTTGGCCAGAAGGACGATTAGCTCGGCTCGTCGAGTGCGCTGGTAGGTTGGGGCGATCGCCGACTTTCATCACTCGCCGCGCGCACGCAAAGAATCCAGGTCAGCGCGACCGTGCCGAGCGTTACACCGACGTCGGCAACGTTGAACGTCCAGAACCGATGGCTGCCGATGCCAATATCGATAAAGTCGACGACGCCGAGGGGCGAGCGGATCCGATCGATGAGATTGCCGACGGCGCCGCCGCAGATGAGCGCGAGAGCGGCGAGCTGAAGCCGGTCGTCGCGGGCGGTATGCTTGTACATGTAGCCGAGCACGAAGAGTGTAGCGATCGCGAGTAGTGTGAACCACCAGCGCGAGGATGGCCCAAGTGAGAGACTCATGGCGCCACCGGCGTTGAAAGCCAGGGTGAAGCGCAGTACGTCATCGATTGCGTTGCGCGGGACGTACGGCACGAGTGAGCTGACGGCGAATCGTTTGGTCGCGACGTCCAGGAGGACGATCGAAAGGAAGATCGTCCAGAATCTATTGGCTCTTTGCGGCATCAATCTCTTGTGGATGTTGCAACCCTACGGCAAAGCGCCGGAACGCGTTTCGCCACGAGGACTGCCAAGCGCATTATAGATTCCAGTACACCGAACTCCAATCGACGGACGACGATAGATGGCAAGAGAGAAAGGAAAGGGGCGAACGCCTGCGCTTCACTATCACCTGATAGGAGTCGGCGGGACAGCGATGGCATCACTCGCCGGACTACTGAAAGCGGCCGGCCACCGGGTGACCGGTTCCGATGAGAATGTCTACCCTCCGATGTCGACGAGTCTGGACGAGATGGGCGTCGCCTACAGCAACGGATATCGCCCCGAGAATCTCGATTCGCGTCCCGATATCGTCATCGTTGGCAACGCGATCTCCCGCGGAAACCCGGAGCTCGAAGAGGTCCTTGTTCGAAAGCTCAGGTACACTTCGGCTGCCGCTACTATAAAGGAGGAGTTTATCTGGGGTCGCCACTCGCTCGCGGTCGCGGGAACGCATGGAAAGACAACCACGACTTCGCTTCTCGCCTGGGCGTTGGAATCGGCGGGGCTCAATCCCAGTTTTTTGATCGGTGGAGTGGCGGAGAATTTCGGTACCTCGTACAGGCTTACCGACTCGAAGTATTTCGTCATCGAGGCCGACGAGTACGACACTGCGTACTTCGATAAGGGCCCGAAGATGTGGCACTACCTGCCGGACACGGCGATCGTCAACAACATCGAGTTCGACCACGCGGACATCTATCGGGACGAAGAGGCGTACAAGTTTGCCTTTGCACGCTTCATCAACCTCATTCCGAAGAACGGGACGCTGGTTGCAGGCTGGGATTCCCCACTAGTCCGCGAGCTGGCACCCAGGTCATTCGCGCCGGTTGAGGCGTTTGCGTACGGCGACGGGACGCCACCGCCTTCCGGACATGCGCATTGGCATGCGCGGGACGTAGAATTCAGCGAAAGCGGGACCTCCTTTCGAGCATTCCGGTCGAACGAAGAGTGGGGAAGGATCGAGACTCCGTTAGCGGGAGCTTTCAATGTTCGGAACGTTCTCGCGGTGATTGCCGCAGGCGAGGCGATCAAGGCTGACCGCGAGGGCATCAGGCACGGCCTGAAAACTTTCGCGAGCGTGAAGCGGCGCATGGAACTAAAGGGCGAGGTTCGCGGAGTCACCGTGATCGATGACTTTGCTCATCACCCGACCGCGGTTCGCGAAACGATCGACGCAATCCGGCAGAAGTACGCCGGTCGGCGAATCGTTGCCGTGTTCGAGCCGCGGAGCTACACGGCACAGCGCCGCGAATTCCAGAACGATTATGTGAAGGCGTTCGGTGGCGCCGACGAGGTAGTTCTGGCGGCCCTATTTCATCCCGAGCGGTATGACAAGAATACCGCGATCGACCTCGCCCAGATGGTGACGGATCTTTCGGCCAGCGGTAAATCAGCCAAGAATCTCAAGGACGCTGACGCCATCGTTAAGGACCTGGCGCCGCGCTTGAAGTCGCGGGATGTAGTGCTGATTATGTCGAACGGCGGGTTTGGAGGTATACACCAGAAGCTGCTCGACGCGCTCGAACGTTAACTACAAAATATGACTACCGGCCGGGCCACCGGCCGGCCAGCTCAGAGCACTCGCCCGGTAGTCATATTTTGCAGTTAGCAGCTCGGGTTCACTATCCGGAGATCCGCTTCCGCGCCACCACCGGCGTGAGCTTCGTCGACCCGGACTTGGCCACGATTGCGAGTTTGAGCACAGTATTCCAGTTGCGCGCGGTACAACGGCCGACCCTTCGCTCGATTACTGCGTTGGTTAATCGCGATCGGCCCTGACCCGCCGGGTACAGAGCATAAATCTGCCGACCCTTGGCCTTTACTATCTCGGGGCCCGAGATCTCCGCTTGCAGCGTCGCAACATCTTCGGCTTCGGGGGCTGTCTTGAACAGCAGCACCACGAGATGGGCTGGATCGAGCTCGGCCTCCTTCCGAAATGGATTCTGTCGGATGATGGCCTTCCATTCCTCGGGCGTGCGGACAAAGAAATCGATTTCCATCGCAAATCTCTTCAAAGCTTCCGCCTCGAGAAATCTCTCCAGCTCAGCGGCCGTACGCGTATTGCTGTCGAAGACGAGATTGCCGCTCTGGAGCAGGGAGCGAACCTCCCCGAATCCCAGCTGGGTGAGGAAGTTTCGCAGATCCGTCATCCCGACGCTGCGATGGCCGCCGACGTTGATGCCGCGGAGCAGTGCGATGTGGGTTGTCAGCTTGCCAGCGATCCGTTAGCGGGAGTCAAAAAACTAAGCGAGTCACGGTCATCTCCGCGACCTCACGTGCGGGCTGAACGATCTCCGTCGTGTTGAGCACGGCGTCTGGTGTTCGAGCGCGGAGTCGTCCGGTACGGCCGCTCCCATTCCCGCAGATGGTCGAGCAGGTAGTCGAGTGAGAAGATGTGGCGCGAGTTGTCCGCCTTTCTCCTGAACACCACGCGCGACCAGCCACGCATGCCAGTCGGTGTGTACCACTCGCCATCCATGTGCAGCTTGTCGCCGTTGATTGCCCGGATCAGTACGCGCTCGTATTGCGAGCGTGGGAGGACGCGTTCTGGGAACAGATTGTCCCAGGTGCATAGACGTCCAACATCCTCATATCCCGCGGGGCGATCATCGAGATCGAGCAGCGACGGCGCTCGGCCTTTCATCACCGAGCCGATCAATCGCAGCGTGAACGGATCCGAGTACCG
>DATAHM010000148.1:0-4806 GCA_036263215.1 Gemmatimonadaceae bacterium | reverse complement strand
GCGCGATCCACGCCTTGCAGCAGCCACAATTCGGATCCTTGTACACCGTGATCGTCGGTTTCTTTACGACGGTTGTTGGGTGCGGAGTTCTGGCCGCGGCAGTAGTCAAAGAAACCGCAACGAGCGCCGCAGCCAGCGCGGCAAATCTCAAGACACGCTTCATCATTTCGGTATCGATTGAAGTGTTCGCTCGATTTGCTTCCGGTGACGCTCTTCGTGCTGTCCCAGGAAAATCAGCCACTGATAAAGATCGAGTTCACCCAATATAGGATGGGTGTGTTTGATCTCGCCAAGCGCAAGTCCGTTCGCCGAGGCCGTGGCCGCCCGCAATGCCTCGCGCGAGCTTCGGAGACCGGCAAGCGCCTCACTGTGTCTTACATCTCCGCTCGGACGAACAGGCTCGGGCGACACCAGCACCGCGTTCGCGAGCTGCTTTCCGTACGCGTCGAACGACGGCATCACCGATTCCGTGGACGGTTCTTCCTTTACGCCCGAATCCTTCGCCTGTCCTACGCGTTTCGCGATGAGCCGAGCGACGCCAGCCTCGACCAGACGCAGGTGTTCCAGGATCTGCGCGACTGTCCACGAGCTCTCGGTAACCCGGTAATGCAGCCTGTCCTCCGGAGTCCCGGTCAAACTCTCGAGGAGCTCTCTCCGCTTTTGTTCGACGTAATCCATGACTTCAGCCAATCGAGCGTGCATTTAGCCTCCGGCCCGCAATTTATCCGGACCCCCGCGGCGAAGCTTCGCACGCCTTTTTCTTCCCTCGGCGTCATTCTTGCTTTCGGGATATCTTCGGGGTATCATTGGTGCCCGGTTCGAGCGTTTTCATGACCTTCATCTGCCTCTGGAGCCCAGTCGCCGCTAAAGACAGCGAGCTCCTCCAAAAAATCATTTCCCCCCTTTTGCGCGCTGCTCCACGAGTGATGCTCGGCCAAAATGGAGTAGTGTGGGCTGATGCGCGCGGCATGAGTGCCGACAATCTCGCCACGGATCTTCTCCGAATTTTTCGCGAGAGCGGAATCGAGAAGGTGAGAGGAGCCATTTCTCTCGCTCCAATTTGCGCGGAGGTTGCAGCACGATACGGAAAGGGCACGCTCATCAGAATACCATCGGGAACCGAGCGCGATTATCTCGCTCCATTCTCGATCGGAGTACTCGAGCCGTCGTTTGCCCTGTCGTCACTGCTCGATGGAATCGGAGTCGAGACGTGTGGAGACCTCGCCAGGCTCGATCTCGAATCCGTCGAAGTACGTTTTGGTGCCGAGGGCGAGCGCATGTGGAGGTTGTCGAGGGCAGATGATTCGCGACGTATCTTCGCCAGCATTCCGCGGGCGCTGCCGAGCGCGTCACTGGATTGGGTGGACTACACCCTCAAGGATCCGGAGCGACTCGTTTTCATCATCAATGCGCTCGTCGGAAACATCACGACCGACTTGAAGTCGCGCGGGCAGTGCGCGCGCGAGATGACGATGATCTTCTCGCTCGCCAATCGCGAGACTTTCGAGCATCTGGTGCGACCCGCTCGATCGACTTCGAGCCACAAGGCGTGGATGCGATTGATCCGCACCCATCTCGATACGATCACTCTGCCCGACGGCGTAGTAGGCATCACGATTCGTGTCGAGTCAGTGACGGGCGAAGTCGAACGACAGGGCGACATCTTCGATCGTGGATTTGCGACAGCGAGAGCCGCGGAGGAAACCATTGCGCAGCTGCTGGATGACCAGGGCTCGATAGTCGTGACTCCACGCAACAGCCAGCATCCGCTCATCGACAAGCGGACCCAGTGGGTGAGTCAGGAGCCGGCGCAGGCGTCGGCGCGAATTCAGATCAGGGAGCGAGTGGTGAAAGCGACTGCCTCGCCGCGTCTGACGTTGCAGCTGTTTGCGGAGCCGAGGCGCGTGATGGTGCGGACGAAGCGGCGTCGCGATCATGAAATGCCGGTGCAGTATCGCGATAAGGAATGGATGACCATCACTTCGGCGGCCGGCCCCGATCGGGTATCCGGAGGACAGTGGGCCGAGCCTTACGCGCGCGAATATTTTCGCTGCGTCACCGACGACGGAATGATGGTGTGGCTATACCGCGATGCCCGTGAAGACGCCTGGTATCTTCACGGGTGGTGGGACTGAGCTAGGTCCCCTCGAAACCCTCGATTCGCGCGGCCTTCGCGATCTGGTGCACACGCTCCATTATCGCGTTGGCAGTCTTGTCATCGCCACGCCTGCGCATCGCTTCGGCGAGAACGGTTCCCGTGAACGCGTAAGTGTACGGGATTCCGAACGAAGCGCGGTCGATCCAGTCGCCTTCCTTTATGAGCGCAGCGGGTGCGTGATAGACGGTCTGCCAGAGCGCCTTGGTACGATCGACATCCACGAATAGCCCCGCGATCTTGGGTGTAGCGCTGGTGTCGGTGAGCTCGTGATCGACGAGCTTTTGAACGAAACCCTGGGAGAGGAGATAGGGCTCGAGCCCGAGGTTTTGGCCTCCGCCCGTTGAGACATAAATCGGGCGTTCTGGATACGAATCCTTGATCAGACGAAGCAGCACGAGCTGATCGCGTACGAGGTAGCCCGGCGGAATGGTCAGAGTGATGTTGCCTTGCCGGAAAATCTGTGGCTGGGTGATCTGGATGTACTCGGGAATCGCGTCGGCGTCCGCGAACGACATCTTGAGCGGCGGACCCGATGGTTTTTTCCACTGCTGGTTTCTGTAGATCGCCGGTCCTTTTGCCGCGTCGTAGGTTTCGACGGGCCGGCGGATCATCTGTCGGACGAACCAATCAGTGTCGAGATAGGTCGTCACAGCCACAGTCACGTCACGACGCACTCCCTCGACTTCCTGCGCGTACCAGAGGGGGAAGGTGTCGTTGTCTCCATTGGTGATGACAATCGCGTATGGCTCGAGCGAGTTCAGATAATCGTGCGCCCATTGCTGCGTGAAGTAGTGGCCCGCTCGTGACGCGTACTTCCAGTTCGCGAAAAGCGGAATCAGCGCAAGGAGAAGTATCGGCGCCGCGAGCATGAACCCGCGACGTGAAGGCCACGCGGGTGCGACGACGGTTTGTTTCTTTCCACCAGCGGCATTGACTCTTTGCTGTTCCGCGCGCTCCTCGCCACCGAGGACGTACGCGAGCTGCTCCCACAGGAAGCTGAGTCCGATGGCGGCCCAGACGCCCCACGCGGAGAAACTCCAGATGTAGAAGTAGTCGCGGTCGCGCACCTCTCGGGCGACATCCCTCACGTCGGGATCCTGCGACCACCCGTACTTGAAGTTGAGGTAATAAATCAGCAGCAGGGTCATGGTGAACATCAGCGGCCCGAAGTACCAGAAGGTCCTTCGGTCGCGATCCCAATGCACGTACCCGCCGAGCAGCCCGAGCGCGAGGAATATGAAAGCGATGACGAACTGCGCGCCGGGCATTACCTGATGGGCGTCGCGGAGCCACTGCCACTTGAAGTACAGCCACCACATCGCGACTTGCTCGGGGTACGACGCGCCACGCTCGAGTTTCTGCCCGTACTGTTCGCGCTCGATGTTCGCCTTGAGGCGCTCCAGGGTCAGCTTGTCGAAGGTGCAGCTTGCCTCGAGCTTCGTCTCGCACGCCGTCGGGGCGCCCTCGTTGATCGCAGGAAAATACGCCGCGCGTACCGGCTCGTAGATGAAAGGCGTCAGTCCGAGAATGAGAGCGCCCAGTCCGGCGAGCAAAAGTTTCCAGCGAAGCAGCGTTCGCCACCGCACTGCGAGAATCGCGACGCCCGCCGCTGGCAGTGGAAGAAATCCGGCCGGGTGGTTCGAGTAGCCGAGTCCTAGGAGAAACGCGACGAGGACGAGAATCCGATCGGCGCCCGGAGCATCGGGATCCTCCATCCACTGGATCATCAGCCACGAAACGATCGTGAAAAAGAGCAGCGAGACGGTGTACACTTTCTCGTTGACCACGGACTGATTCCAAACCGTGAACGCAGTCGCGCCGATCAAGGTCGCGAGACCCGCGACGACCAGTCGCTGCCAGCGCTCATAGATCCATCGAGCCACGACTCTCTCGGTGAGCAGGAACCAGAATCCAGCCGAGCACGCGCTCGCGAGCGCGGCCATCAGATTGATCCTGCCGGCGTACGAGAGAGGGAAGGGCAGCATCGCGAACGCGTGCCCAAGCAACATGAAGAACGGATTGCCCGGTGGGTGAGGAAGCCCCAGGACCTTGACGGCGGCCATGTACTCGCCGGTGTCCCACATCGCGACTGAAGGCGCGAGGGTGAGCAGGTAAAGGAGGAACACGAGTGCGGCCGCGATCGCGGCGGCTATGTACGAAGGCCTGTACTCGGTTGGGTCGCGCAGGGAAGCTGTCGTGGCCATTTAATGGATGGAATTACTTTGGGGACGGAGCCGATGAATTTTAGTCACTCGTCAGTGTCTTTGCGTTGAATGGCATTTGCGACTGGCACCTCGGCACTTCTCGGGATCTAAAGGCAACAGAACGGGCGAGAGCTCCAAGTCAGTTAGATGTCAGTTGGTCAGCTCACGACGTCGGGACTCTATTGCTGGCATTCGTAGCACAGGCACTCGCTAACGCCAGAGAAATAAGTCCGGGCGTAGTGAACTGACAAACTGACATCTACGCTACTGACGGCCCGCACCCGTTCAGTTGCTTTTGATCTTGGCCGATCTAAAATTGCCAGCCTTGTCTTCGGTATCTATTCGGTATAAGCTGAAGCATGGGATTCATCGAGCTCAGAGCCCGCACTGCCTTCTCCTTCGGCGACGGAAGCACTTCCCCAGAAGCCCTCGTTCAACGTGCCG
>DATAHM010000147.1:0-15358 GCA_036263215.1 Gemmatimonadaceae bacterium | reverse complement strand
AAACAGCGATTCGCGAATCTCGACGAAGCGCTCCAGGCTGGAGCTATCCTGCGCGGGCGGCAGGGCCCCCGAAACGTGAACTGGATCGAAGACGGGAAACGGTTTTCCTATACCGACCGCGATCCGCGAACGAACAGTCCGGTCATTCGCGCGTACGATCCGGCGACCGGGAGAGACACGATATTGTTCGCAGCGGCCGGGCTCACCCTACCCGGTACGACCGAACCTTTCAGCTACGATTCTTTCCAGTGGGCGCGCGACTCCCGTCATTTGGTATTCCAGACGAATTTTCAACCCATTTTTCGGCGCTCGGGGATCTCGGATTTCTACATCTATTCGCTCGCCGATCGAAGCATGCAGCTGGCGACGAAAGGGGCGCGCACCGCCGAACTCTCACCAAACGGGAACGCGCTTGGTTTCGAGCGTGACGGGGATATCTACGTAACAGATCTCTCCAGCCACGCCGAAAAGCGCCTGACTCATGACGCGTCCGAGCACGTTTACAATGGCCACTTCGATTGGGTGTACGAAGAGGAATTCGGTCTCGCGCAGGCATGGAAATGGTCGCCCGACAGCCGATACATCGCCTACTGGCAGCTCAACGATTCGGCGGAGCCAGTGATTCAGCTATCCGATTACTCAGGTCTCCACCAGGAGTGGGACACTCTGCGGATTCCGCAGGTTGGCGATTCGAACGCAACGGTGCGAATCGGGGTCGTGAACACCGCGACGGGAGCGAACACGTGGCTCGACACCGGTGAGCGCGGTGAGTTCTACATTCCGCGCATTTACTGGACGAGCCGGCCAGACACGCTCGCCGTGATCACGCTGAATCGACCGCAGAATACGATGAAGCTGTTCTTCTTCGACGTGAAGACAGGCGGTCGTCGTCAGGTGATGACAGAGACATCCAGGACGTGGATCGACGTCTACGATTTTTACGCAGGCGTCGATGATATGATGTCATTTCCAGCGGGATCGACCCAGTTTTTCTGGCTCTCCGACCGGGACGGTTTCCAGCATCTCTATCGGTACGATTACTCGGGGAAGTTGATCAACCAGGTTACGCGCGGAAACTGGAGCGTCACCCGCATCGAGGGCAGCGACCCGAACCAGCAGACGGTGTACTTCACGTCGACTCAGGTCTCACCCCTGCAGCGCCAGCTATACTCGATCCATTTCGACGGCACCGCTCAGCGACGCATCACGACCGCGGAGGGAAATCACCGCATCGATATGTCGCCGAACGCAACGTACTTCATCGATCGATACTCCTCCGTGCATCAGCCCACCCAGGTAGAGCTGTGGTCCGCGGCGGGACAGAAGCTGAGGACGATGGAGAGCAATCCCGCGGTGACGAACTGGCTTGCCACCCATGCGTATTCACCCGCGGAAATATTTTCGTTCACGACATCCGACGGGGCACACATCGACGCCAACATGGTCAAGCCGATACCGTTCGACCCGAACAGGCGGTATCCCGTCGTGCTGGATATCTACGGCGGCCCGGGCTCGCAGCAGGTCTACGATGAATTCGCGAGCAGCGGCTGGGGACAATGGCTGGCGCAGGAGGGCTACATCGTCGTCGGCGTGAACAATCGCGGCACGAACAACTACGGCAGCGCGTTCATGAAGGTGGTCTACAAACAACTCGGCAAGTATGAAGCGCTGGATTTTGCCGAGACCGCGCGTTACCTGGCTAAACAGAGCTACGTCGATGCGAAGCGCGTGGCGATCACCGGCACGAGCTACGGCGGCTACAGCGCGGTGTACACGATGGAGATGTATCCAGAGCTGTTTCCGGTCGGCGTTGCAAATTCGGCGGTGGGAGATTGGCGGTTGTACGACACGATCTACACCGAGCGTTACATGAGTTTGCTCAACGACAACCTGAAGGGTTATGTCGAAAGCGCACCCATCGAGCAGGCGCCCCGAATGCGCGGCAACCTTTTGTTGATCCACTCAATGATGGACGACAACGTGCATCCCCAGAACACGATGCAGTTGCTAACGGCACTCACCAATGCGGGTCGCGACGCGGAGCTCCGCATTTATCCGCCCGGGCATCACGGTGCGGCGTACAACCTTCAGAGCTACCGGCTAATTCAAAAGGTCACCGACCAGTTCCTCGCCAGGAACCTGAAGGCGAGCGCTCCGCCGGCGCTCGCCCCGGCTCCGTAAAGCAGTACTACTTGCGACGCGCGTCTTTCCGGGTTTCGCGGACGTCCTGGCGCCGCTCCTTTTTGTCCTGACGGACCTCTTTGCGATCTGACTTCAGATCCTTGATGTCGGCTTTTGCGGCGCGCTTGTCGGCTGCTTTGACGTCGGATCTCACTTGCTTCTGATCGGTGCGCGTGATTCGACGATCGACTCTGATTGCGCGGGTATCCTTCCGAACTTCCTTGCAATCGGCTACTGCGTTCGGATGATTTCTGCACCAGGTCGCGCGCTGTGCGCGGGACATGTGGGGCGGCGCTTTGAGCGTGGCCTGAGCCGACTGCGCGGACGCGCTAACGCTTACCGAACAAAACAGCGCGGCTAAGGCCGCGAACCTTGCCCTGGACATGGCTTTCTCCTTCCTGTCGTGGACGCTTGAGTACCGGCGGTGACGACACCGCCGTCAGGGTAGAGACGCGCCATCATGGCCAATGTTAACAGATGAGCTTGTTTGCGGGGGATGTTCGGGTCTGGCATCTCGACACCAAGAGTTTGAACTGCAACTGAACGGGTGCGAGGTGTGAGCAGAACCGATGTGAGTTTACCGCTCGCGCGGGCGGGCGGGTCGGGCGCGGTAGAGTGTCAGCGCCTCAGAGACGCGTGCCTTGCGCCTACGTCGTGAACCCTCAACTGAATACGTCCCTGCTCACACCTCGCACCCGTTCAGTTGCAGTAAAAACAGACGCCAACGAGATGTCAGATCCTCGCACCCGTCCTGTTGCAGTTACACCAACGCCCCGTGACGCCAGTTCCGGGCAGTTGCAGTCGCGTCGCCGAGAAATCAGTCCGCCCGAATCGGCGGCTCCGACAATCGATCCGTGCGTGAAACAGGAAGAGTCGTAGATGACTCGCCCCGATTCGCAGAACTCGGAGGCGAATCGCCGCGAATGGACGTAACGACCTCTTTGACCGCACCGTCGATTCGTGTATGCACAGCTTCGGTTACGCTTGCAATCAGTGTCGCGATCACGCCATCGAGAGCGTCGCCCAGTTTGCTCCCCGTGTCGCGAGTCGCCCTCGAGGTGACGGCTGCCGCTTTGACGTCTGCCCGCGAGCCGCTCAGTGCAACGCCCGCTCCGAACGCGAGAGCAACCGCTGCCCACGGATGTTCTGAGATCTGCTGCCCAATGTTTGCCTTCTTCTCGAGCTCCGCGATCGCGCCCGACATCCGGGCGCGTGTCTGTTCGATATCCGCGCGAACTTCAGTGGTCGTCTCAGCCATTCTTGGTTCTCCGTAACGTTGCCAATGTTTCTTCCGGCTTGATGTTGCTCGGCGAGAGGAGAGCGGTGCCTCGCTTCAGGAGAAAAAGCGCAACTCCTCCGAGGAGGATCGTGAGCACGAACGCGGCAATCCAGTAGTGACCGCGGAAAAGGGCGTCGCCCATCAGCAGTACGATTCCGAACACCAGCATCTGGGCGGTCAGCAGTCCAATCATGCCAGCTGCCACGGTGTACCCGGTGCCTTTGCCGATGTCGCGCGCGATCTGGGCAAACTCGATCCGAGCAAGATGAACTTCCTGGCGAGCCAGGTGCGCTCCATCCTCCGCGACTTCGCGGAGCAGTGCTCCCACTCCGCGGCTTGTCTGAGTGGTCACCATGTCATCTACCTACGAAACGCTTTTCCCAGGAGATATCCAGCGCCCAGCGCCACGAGCAGAGTACGGGCTGGATGCTCCTTGACCTGTTGCTCAACACCTTGTTTTAGCTTGTCCATGTCCGCGTCTCTGAGCCACTCCGCGCTGGATTGCATTCCGCTGGCGAGAGTATCTGTCACCGCCGCGATGCTCGAGTCTTCCGAGATGGCGGGCGATGCTCCAGTGTTCGTGCCAGCGGTGGAGAGAGCCGTCGAGCGACGCTGACGAAGTGCCTGCGCGCCAGCCTCGAGACCATCTGCGAGCATCGAGGGCAGTGCCGATGCCTTCCCTTTTACGGACGATGCGACGTTCTTGACGCGATCCGTGACGCCGCTGCCAGTGCTCTTACTGTTGTTGCCGAGCGGTGCGCTGCCACTGCTCGATGCGCCGTCGTTACTGGTGTTGCCGGCCTCGAAGCTGGAGCCCATCTCGCCCCCGAAGCTTGTCTGCTCGGCTCCGGTATTCGGATTAAGACCTTCGCGGAAATTTCCTTCCATGGATACAGCCTCCCCCAACTGTTGTTGAGCCGCAACTATGAGCGGCGATGCAGGGAGTTTCTATGCAGAAGCCGCGCCTGCGGATCGGATGGCATTGAGATCCTTAGCGCGCTGCCGGAGCCGCCGCTGGCTCTCTTCAACGGTCGTTAGGCGAAAGCGGAGATGTTGACCCGGCGTGAGCTGCGCGACGATAGACAAATCAGCTTCCGAGACGACGGCGATCTTTGGATAACCACCAACCGTTGGAGCGTCGGCCATCAACACAATCGGATTGCCGTCGGCCGGAACTTGCACGGCGCCTTCGCATCCGGGCTCAGACGGGAGCTCTCCGTATGAGTGAGAAAGCAAGGCACCATCCAGTTTGTAGCCGGTTCGGTCTGACGCAACGGCAACCGCGAAGCTTGCTTCGGTAAATGCCCGCCAGCGCTCGGCATCGAACAGATCCGCGTGAGAGCCGCGGGTGACTTGGACGACATGATTTGCGTATTGCGGGAGAACGCGATACGGCGCAGTGAACCCATGGCGCGGATAGGTCTTGGGCTGGCTGCCAAGGGCCAACGAATTACCGGACGACACCATCCGTCCCCCAAGGCCCCCAAAACGGCCGGGCAGGTAGGTCGACCGACTCTCGAGGACTTCTGGTACCTCGATGCCACCGCTAACGCCGATGTAGAGGAAACGCCCGGCAGTGAAAGATTCGATTTGGAGCTCGTCACCGGGACGCGCGTGAAGAGTGGTAAAGGGCTCGACCGTCTCTCCCCGAGCGATCGCCCTGACGGTTGCGCCACCGAATGCAAAAGCGCATGCCGAATCGAATCGCACGGTGCCCCCGCCAAGCGCCCACTCGAGGCCCGCGGAGCCGGCGGGGTTTCCAACCATGGCGTTCAGAATTTCGAGGGCGAAGCGGTCCATCGCTCCACCACGAGGAACGCCTGCTGCGCGGAAGTGCAGACGGCCACCGTCCTGCACCGTGAGATACGGCGGTGCGCGCGTAATCGTGATCAATCGACGCGGACGAATTGCACTGTATCGCCAGCGCGCAAAATCGCCGGCGGCTCCCGTGCTGGATCGAACATTACCGTTGTCGTGTGACCCAGGATGTGCCAACCGCCCGGCGTATCGAGCGGATAGACGCCCGTCTGAGCGCCCGCGATTGCAACGCTTCCGGCGGGCACCCTTGGCCGAGGTTGGGTCCTTCGAGGGAGGCGCAGCGAAGGATCCAGCTCACTGAGATAGGCGAAGCCTGGAACGAAGCCGATGATGTCAACGGTATAGACGCGGCTGATGTGACGTTCGATCACGTCCTCGGTGCTCAGAGATGTCAACGAGGACACAGTGACGAGATCAGGCCCATCGTAAGCCACTGGAATTTTGTGCTGTCGCCCGGTAACCGCCGCCTTCGAGGACACGCTGGCGCGTTCGCAAATAGCCGTCAGAACCGGCGCGATTTCCATGTAGGAAAGTCGGAAAGGGTCGTAGAAGACGGCAACGGAAAGGTATCCCGGAACGATGTCATAAACGCCAGAGACCGATGAGTCGCTGAGTGCTGCGGCAGCGGCGTGCACTTTTCCGAGGAGCTCCGCACTGCGAGTGACGCCGAAGGTGATGATGACCGCGGAATCACCCATCGGTTCTGCGCGGGGCAGCACACCCATCACGCCGCGAACGGTGCTATTGTGACTCCCGACTCCTCGAGGCGCTTTCGCAAAGTGCGAAGCATGGGAGCAGCGTCGGGATTATCGCCGTGAACGCAGAGTGACCGCGCAGAGAGGCGCAGCTCAGTCCCGTCGTCCGCGGTGATGGTCTTGCCTTTGACGAGCATGACGGCGCGTTGTACGGCGCGCTTTACATCATTAATTACCGCGCCCGGCTGATCGCGCGGCACGAGGGTGCCGTCCGCCTTGTAGGCTCTGTCGACGAACGCTTCGCTGGCGAACGCAATTCCGGCGCGCGCCGCCGCGTGTGCCATCTCGCTGCCGGCCAGTCCAAGCAGTGTGAGAGAGAGGCCGACTTCGCGGATCGCCATGACAATGGCGTTCGCTGCGTCGCGATCCCGTGCAGCCCGGTTATACAGAGCGCCGTGCGGCTTCACATAGGCGAGCCTTGCCCCTTCGGCGCCGCAGATGTCACGCAGCGCCCGGAGTTGGGTGGCGACGTGAAACAGGATTTGTTTTGGCGGGAGGCCAAGCTCGCGGCGTCCGAACCCCGGGATATCCGGATAGGACGGATGGGCACCGATTGTTACACCGCGTACTTTGGCCGCGTTGACGGTGTCGCGCATTGTCGTCGCGTCACCGGCGTGGAAGCCGCATGCAATGTTCGCTGAGGACACGAGTTCCAGCAGTGCGACGTCCTCAAAGATGCGGGAGCTCCCGAACGCCTCACCCAGATCCGCATTGAGATCGACGATGAGCGGCAAGGTTACTTCTTACGGGTCTTCTTCCTGGCAGTTCCATCCACGGGTTTTGCCTCGACAATCTCCCACTCTTCCTTGTCATCCTCGAAGCCACCGCGAGAAACTTTTGGCAACAGCTTTTCGCGAACTACAACCGGGGCGAGCCAATAGGTGTAGCCGTCGTCCGCCTCGACGGGCAGCCATGCGAACTTCGTTCGCACGCGCTCGTCTCCGATCTTACCGTGCGGGTCTCGTCGACTCTTCCACTTCACTTTGATTTTGCCTCCCTGAAGTTAGACACGGTCCTCGAGCCCTCTGACGCCGGCCATGTCGGCGCAGCTCGCGCAACAAAAGAAGGTGCCACTGGATTCCACGCCGTGACCGATGATCTTGCAGCTGCAGTGGGCGCATACGGGAGCAAGCGCATGAATCGCGCACTCGAACGAGTCGAAGGTGTGCGACTTTCCGTTCATGCTGACCGAGAACGACTTGTCGTAGTCGTTGCCGCAGACTTCACACTTCGCCATTGGCTCTCCGATGTGGATTCGGTTTGACGGGACTTCCAGCACTCTACGGCGAATCTAATGCCGCCGCGGCGGCCGGCTCAGCGGAAAACTTTTCGCATCTTGGTGTCGGGGTCCCGCGCGAAACGGAAGGTGAACCACGCGAGATCCGTAATGAGCTCCTCGTAAGTCTGTGGATCGAGCTTGTCGGCCACGATGTTCAGTCGCCCGCCAATCTGCCCTTTGAGATGCTCGATCCATTCCTTCGTGAAATCAGCCATGTTGCGTGCGCCTCTGAGCGGTTAACTGAAATTGATCGAGCCGGTGGCGTCTGCGCCAGCAACCGGCAGGAGGTGATCCTGGCCGGGATTGGTCTGGATTCTGCCAATCACAGTTCGCCGCGGCCTGTGTTTCGGCGCGGCGAACTGACTTTACCGGGGATTTTCATGCGGAAAATATCACTCACAGTTGGTGCCATTGCGCTACTGGCGGGATGTGGAGTGTCCACCCAGCAGGAAGTGCAGATGGGGCAGGAGGAGGCGCAACAGGTCAACGCGCAGCTGCCGATGGTGCAGGACGCGGTGATCCAGAACTATGTGAACGCGCTCGGGCAGAGAATCGCGCGGACGACATCGCGTGCCGATCTCAACTGGCAGTTCCAGGTAGTGAATTCGGACGTCGTGAACGCGTTCGCGCTTCCGGGAGGGTTCGTGTATGTCAATCGGGGAGTGCTCGAGCGTGCCAGCAACATGTCGGAAGTGGCCGGAGTCCTTGGCCACGAGATCGAGCACGTCGTGAGACGGCATTCGGTGAAGCAGATGGAGCAGGCCCAGGGAGCCAACGTTGGTCTTGGAATCGCTTGTGCTCTCACCGGCATCTGCAACAGCGGCGTTGCCCAGGCCGCGATCAACATTGGCGGCACCGCGGTGTTTGCCAAATTCAGTCGCACCGATGAAGTCCAGGCCGATGAAGGTGGATTCAACAACGTGATGCGGGCGGGAATCAGTCCACGCGGGATGTACACGTTCTTCCAGAAACTGCTCGCTGAGGAGCAGAATTCGGGAGGCGGAGGGAGTGCTGCCGCATGGTTTTCGGACCACCCCGGTACCCAGGATCGTATCGCGGATATCCAGCGGATGCTGAGCCAGGTTCCGGCGTCGCAACTCAACGCGCTGCAAACCAACGATTCGGGATTTGCGACGATGAAGGCGAGGGTCGCGCGGCTCGGGCCGGCGCCACGGGTTCAGGGGCAGTAGTCGCAGCTCGCTACTCGGAGCGTGGATTGCAACGGAACGGGGAGGACTGACATCTCGACTGCCGGCGATTGAACTGCAACAGAACGGGTGCGAGGTGTGAGCAACGGCGTGACCAGTTAAGGGTTCACGACTCCGCGCAGCGGGGCTCGCATTTGGACCACAAGCTCTTGCTACCGCTCCCGCGCTGCTCACGTGAACAAAACCCGCATCTCACATCGGGTTTGCTCACACCTCGCACCCGTTCAGTTGCAGTTTCAAGCTCTCATTATCGAGACGTCAGTTCGCACCCGTTCTGTTGCAGTTTCAACCTCACAGGATGGAGATGCCAGTTCGCACCCGTTCAGTTGCTGTTTCAAGCTGTCAGTATTGAGATGTCAGTTACGGAGGGTGAGGGATTCGAACCCCCAAGCCCTTGCGGGCGCCAGTTTTCAAGACTGGTGCAATAGCCGTTCTGCCAACCCTCCCAACTCAAAATAAAACTACTTGGTCAGGCTGGCGAACAGATCCTCGAGCTGCGTTCCGTGCGCGATCCGCGCCGTCTGCGCGCGGATCTTCGTCGCTTCCGCGTTGAGACCGACATCGGCCAGCGCCGCGCTCAGCTCCGCGCCGGTCCGTACGTAGAGGAAAGGAATTCCTGCCGACGGTCTGTCTACCCAAAGGTCGCGCGTCGCGAGGGACGCAGGAGCCCTGAAGGTTTGCTCCCACAGCGCGCGCGTCGTCGGCACGTCGAAGGGCCCTTCGCCGGGAAGCGCCACTATCCCATTTCCTCCGGAAGGCATGGCGGGCAAAAGCTTGCGCGCCAATCCAACTACGACTGTGTAAGGCGCGAAAGCCATCTCCTCAGCGTAGCCGCCGGTAGTGCGGCTGAAGAAAAACGGCCGCTCTGGAAATGCGTCCCGAATCATGTACAACACGAACAAGTCCGCGCGCTCGAGTCCGGAGAAGCCCTCGAACGATCGCGGTTGAATCGTTGCCACGATATTTGTGCCCGGCTTCGCAAACGTCTGCGCTGTCGTCAGCTCGATCACGGGCGGAATCGCCTCCGCTTGCGCTGCGGTGAGATTCACAGGTGGGTGCGTGGGCTTCTTCCATACCTTGCCGCGGTAAATCGCCGGCCCGTTGACCGAGTCATACTCGTAGACGGGACGGCGGAGCATTTGCCGAGTGTACCATTCGGTGTTGAGGAGCGACAGGCAAGCAACGATCACATCCCGGCGTATTCCCTGGACTTCCTGCGCGTACCAAAGCGGAAAGGTGTCATTGTCCCCGGCGGTGATGAGGATGCCGTAGGGCTCGACCGAGTTGAGCAGATCTGCCGCGAAATCAGCGGTGTCGGTTTGACCGGACCTCGATGCAGCCTGCCAATTCGCGAAGATCGGAACGAATGCCACCGCGAGGACTGGCGTCGCAAGGAGCCAGCTCCGGCGCGTCGGGAGGTCGACGGTATCGCCGCCTACGCGCAGCTTTTCGGAGCGGATCAACGCCGCGATCGTCTCCCACACGTACACGAAGCCGAGCGCTGCCCAGACACTCCATGCGGAAAAGCTCCACAGATAGAAGTAGTCACGGTCGCGAACTTCGCGCTCGACGGTGTCACCGAGCTGCGGCGACTGCGACGCCCCATACTTGAAATTCATGTAGTAAATCAGGGCGAACGTCACCGTCAGCATCAGCGGACCGAAGTATGAGAACGATCTACGGTCCCTCCTCCAGTGCACGTAACCGCCAAGACCGCCGAGCAGAAGGAACAGCGTGGCGAGCATCCGTTGCAGGCCCGGATGGTTCCCCAACGGATCGCGGAGCCACTGCCACTTGAAGTACAGCCACCACATTGCGACCTGCGCGCTGAACGGTGCTTGTCGCTCGCCAAGCGCGGGCTTGCCGTACTGACCCCTATTGAAGTTGTACATGAACCGATCGTAGGTCTCCCTGCTGAGCGTGCAGCCGACCGCAATTCGCGTTTCACACGCAGTCGGCTCACCTTCGTTGATCCCGGGGAAATACGCGGCTCGGATTGGCTGGGTGAGAAATGGCGTGAGTCCAAGCGCCAGAAGAAGGGCGACAGCCAGTAAAAGTTTCCAGCGAAGAAGGGTGGAAGGCCGGCGGATGACAACAGCAGCGGCCACCGCTGGGAGCGCGAGGAAACCGGCCATGTGATTCGCGTAACCCAGCCCGCTCAGATACGCCACGAGGAGGAGGAGTCGGTCGGCGCGTGGGCCGTCGGGCTCATCGCACCATCGCACAATGAGCCAGGACACCAGAGCGAGTCCGAGCAACGAAACAGTGTAGACTTTCTCGTTCACCACCGACTGCGCCCATACGGTGAAAGCCGTCGCGCCGATTAAAGCGGCGAGCGATCCACCAACTATTCTCTGCCAGCGCTCGGCGAGCCAACCCACGAGTACCCGCTCGGTAATGAGGAACCACATTCCGGCGGCCGCCGCGCTCGATAGCGCCGCCAGAACGTTGATGCGCATCGCGACGTTGGGCGCGATGGGGAGAATCGCGAACACGCGTCCGATGAGAATGAAAAAGGGATTACCAGGCGGGTGGGGAAGCCCAAAATCGTAGGCGGCGGCGATGTACTCGCTCGTATCCCACATCGCCGTCGACGGCGAAAGCGTTATCAGGTAGAGTAAAAACACCAGCACCGACGCAACTGCGGCCGCTTTGTACGACGGCCGATAGTCAGGCTCGGTGTTCAGGCTGCCGTCGGATACCGGCATCGCTAGTGGCGGAACTGCCTCATTCCGGTGAAGATCATGGCGATTCCAAATTCGTCGGCCGCGGCGATCACCTCTTCATCGCGTACCGAACCACCCGGCTGCACGATCGCGCTGACTCCCGCCTCGGCGGCCTGCTCCACTCCGTCACGGAACGGGAAGAAGGCGTCCGACCCCATGACTGATCCCTTCGTATCGTGTCCCGCGAGCCTCGCTTTGTGCGCGGATAAAAAGGCGGCATCGACACGCGACATTTGACCGGCTCCAATCCCAATTGTCGCACCATCGCGGACGAGAACGATCGCATTGGACTTCACGCTTCCAACCGCGCGCCAGGCGAACCTCAGGTCCGTCAACTCCGCCTCGGTCGGCTGGCGCGTTGTCGCAACCCGCCATTCTTCGCCGACGTCGCGCGCGATCCGTTCCTGGGCGAGAAATCCTCCGCGGACGCGTTTGTAATCGAGTGCCTGGGTCCGCCAGTGTGCTTCGCCTTCGAGCACGCGCAGGTTCTTCTTGCGTCCGAGTATCTCGAGGGCGCCAGCGCTGAATTTGGGCGCGACGACGCACTCGACAAAAAGACTCGATACAGCCTCGGCTGTCTCCTCGTCAACGGGAACCGTAAAGGAAATCACCGAGCCGAATGCGGAGACCGGATCGCAGGCGAGGGCCTTCCGGTACGCTTCAAGTGCACTTGCTCCGGTGGCAAGTCCGCAGGGAGTCGTGTGCTTGACGATCGCGCAGCACGTTTCGCCGGCGAATGGATCCGTGGCGAAGAGCGCGCCCTCCAAATCGAGCAGATTGTTGAATGACAGCTCTTTGCCACCTTTCTTGGTGAGGGCGGCGATTCCGTCCTTCTGGTGCTCGACGTAAAATGCGGCGCGCTGACCGGGATTCTCGCCGTAGCGCAGGTTCGCTTCTCGCTCGAGAGGAATGGCGATTCTATCCGGGAAAATCTCCTTCCGATCGCACGCGAACCAATTCGCGATGGCCGCATCGTACGCGGCGGTACGCGCGAAGACCTTCTCTGCGAGTAGCCGGCGCAGATCGAGGTCATCGTCTTCTGCCTCGAGCGATGCAAGGACGCGTGCATAGTCCGCGGGATCGACGATCACTGTTACCGACGCAAAATTCTTTGCCGCAGACCGGAGCATCGAGGGTCCGCCGATGTCAATCTGCTCGATGATCTCATCCGGCTTTGCACCGTTCCGCGCCGCGGTTTCTTCGAAAGGATAGAGATTGACCGCTACGAGATCGATCGTGGAAATGCCGTGGTCGGCAAGCGCTTGCCCGTGCTCCGGAAGGTCTCTCCTCGCCAACAAACCGCCGTGGATCGCGGGATGAAGCGTCTTCACGCGCCCGTCCAGCATCTCCGGAAACTGAGTGACATCGCTGACGTCGCGAACTTCGACTCCTGCGGTTCGCAGTGCTTTCGCAGTCCCCCCAGTCGAAATGAGATCCCACCCGAGCCTGGTCAGCCCTCGGGCGAAGTCGACAATGCCACTTTTATCCGAGACAGAAAGGAGTGCCGTGGGCATGTATTCAGTTCGTTGATTCAAGTTGTTTGAGAATTGCCACCATCTCCACGACTCTCGGGTAGACGGTGTGTTCGACGTTGAGTACGCGCGCCGCGAGAGATTCCGCCGTCTCCGAGGGATTCACGCGCAGACGCCACTGTGCGACGATCGGGCCACGGTCGTATTCATCGTCGACGAGGTGCACCGTAACTCCCGTTTCTTTGGCACCGGACGCGATCACGGCTTCATGGACCCGCGCGCCGTACATTCCTTCGCCGCCGAAGGCGGGCAATAGCGCCGGGTGAATGTTGAGCATTCGCCCGGAGTATGCGCGGGTGACCTTGGGCGGAATCCGCTTGAGGTAACCGGCGAGCACTACCAGATCGGCGCGGAACTTTTCCAGCAGCGCGAGCAATGCCGCGCCATCATCGGTCGCGTCGAAATGGGCGATATCAATCGACGCGGTTGCGGCGCGGATGAGAGCGGGCGATTCCGCTTTATTGGACGCGACCAACACGACTTTAGCGACTCGTTCTCGCGCGAGATTGTCAAAGTGGTCGATGATGGCCTGCATGTTCGAGCCGCGTCCGGACGCGAGCACGGCAATTCGTGACGGCATCCCCGATTTTACGGCGAGCGGTCGCGCTGAGTAAGACCGAAGAGCATTTCGACGGCTGCCGCAAGCGACTCAGCGGTCTCAATTCTGTGGGCAGCAGCTTCCCGACGGTCGGAGTCCGTGGTCATCGGTGATGAAATCATGATCGCGCGACCGCCGAGTTTGGTCGAGGCGGCGACATCCCGCCACCGATCACCGATGTACGCGACGGTCGAAGGGTCGAGGTTGAAGTCCTCGATAGCCTGCTTGAACATTTTGGCGGCGGGTTTTCGACATCCATCGGCACGCTCATCGCCTGGCACGTCCGGGCAATAATAGGTGCCATCTATGCGGGCGCCCTCCCGAGCGAGCAATGAATGGAAGCGTTCTCTCACGGCCTCGTAGTCCCGAACGGTTATGAGACCGCGGCCAATTCCGGACTGATTCGTTACGACGATAACGGGGACGTGCGCATCGTTGAGCTTCCGGATGGCTTTGGCCGCGCCGGGAAGGAGCTTTACGAGCTCGGGAGACTTGATGTAGTGGGCGTCCTCGATCACAGTGCCGTCCCGATCGAGAAATACGGCGCCGGGCAGTCGATTCATCGAAGTGCGGCGAGGACAGCGCGGGTAAAGATTTCGTCCTCCGCGGGCAACACGGTGCGCACGTCGAGGATCAGGGCTCCGGCACCGACGCGCCCGATGACTGCGGGATTGCCTCGTCGAAGCTTTTCCTCCGAGAGATGCGCATTGGCTGCGACCGACAAAGCAACGGACGGGATCTCAGCCGTCGGAAACGCACCGCCACCCACGCTCGCAACCGAATCGACTACCGCCGCGGTAATTCCGGCTGTATCGAGATTCCGGGCAATTGCAGTCGCGCGCGACCGAAGCTTGTCGACAGGGGCGGAGAGCATCGCAAGCACCGGGATCTCTGAGAGTGCCCGCTCCGGTTCTAGATACAGCCTAAGCGTAGCCTCGAGCGCGGCCAGAGTCAGCTTGTCAACGCGCATCGCTCGAGTGAACGGATTCTTGCGCAGTTTCGCTATTAACTGAGCCGAGCCGAGCATGATGCCTGCCTGCGGACCACCAAGTAGCTTGTCTCCGCTCATGAGCACCAGATCCGCGCCCGCTACAAGCGCATCGGTTGCTGTCGGTTCACCTCTGAGCCCATACGCGTCGAGAGAGAGCATGAGGCCGCTTCCGAGGTCGTGGATAACCGGAAGCCCGTGCTCTGCTGCGATGAACGCGAGGCGCGCGGTATCCACCTCGGACGTGAAGCCTTCGATCGCGAAGTTGCTGCGATGGACCTTGACGATTGCCGCTGTGCGCGGAGTGATGGCGCGCCGATAGTCATCGTCGTGGGTCCGGTTGGTCGTTCCAACTTCTACAAGCTTCGCTCCGCTTTTGACCATGATGTCCGGAATGCGGAAGCTGCCACCGATCTCCACCAACTCGCCCCGTGACACCAGAACTTCCTTTTTCTGCGCGACGGCGTTGAGAGCAAGAACCATCGCTGCCGCGCAGTTGTTGACGACCAGCGCATCCTCAGCGCCGGTCAATTGTCGAAGCAGTGCGACGCAGTGGGAGTAGCGAGATCCGCGCTTTCCGCTATCGACATCGTACTCGAGATTGCTGAAGCCAGTTGCGATCTCGGCGATTGCGCGGACGGCAGCCTCCGCTAGTGGCGCTCGACCGAGGTTGGTGTGGAGTACGACCCCCGTGGCGTTTATGACTCGACGAAGCGATGGCTGGCTCAGATTGCCAACCGCTGATGCGATCGTTGCCGCCCACTGTTGTTCGGTTTTCCGAGCGCTCCCTTCGGCGCGGGCGGCCTCCACCGCGCCTCTGATCGCATCGACCACGATTTGTCGCGGGTGACGCTCGAGCAAAGAACGTATCTCGGATATCTCGAGCAACGAATTCACGCTTGGCAAGTCGCGGCGTGGATCGGTCATTTCGCTGTCGGTGGCGGGGATGCTGGTGGGCTCGTGGGAGTCGTCGACGGCTTGACGGTTGGCGTTG
>DATAHM010000146.1:0-2163 GCA_036263215.1 Gemmatimonadaceae bacterium | reverse complement strand
GGATGCCAGATCGATTGCCGGCCCCTGGGAGTGCTCAAGATGCTGGATCGTGGCGAGCCCGACGACAAGATTCTCGCCGTGCCGTGTCATGATCCTTACTACCACGAATATTTCGACATCGCCGACCTGTCTCAGCACTATTTGAAGGAAGTGGAGCACTTCTTCCATATCTACAAGGACCTCGAAGGTCGTCGCGTCGAGATCGTCGGCTGGGAGAAGAGCGAAGTCGCGGCACGCGTCATCAACGAATCCATTGAGCGCTATCAGGAGAGATTCTATCAGGTCGGCACCTAATCACTCGGCGCCCCGCGTCACTGGAGGGCGGAGGATGACAATGAAGAATCAGCGATCGTTACGGATCCTGTGGGGTGCGGCGATGCTCCTCGCTGTGGCGTCGGCGTGCAACAAGGGCGACGAGAATGTTGTGAAGGGCCGAAACGGTCCCAACGGCGCCGCCCGCGATAGCGTCAGCGATCTCGCGCTTTCCGAGGACGGTCTCGGTCAGATTCAGATTGGAATGAATCTGGATGACGCGGTTAATATGGGACTCCTGAACGAAAACCCGAGCATGAAGCCCGACTGCGATTTCGTTTTTCCCGCGGTAGGCGCAGGAATTCCCGATGGCGTCAGTGTGATGGTGGTAAGAGGGAAAGTCGCCCGCATCGATGTCGACACGGGAGCCGTCACCACCGAGGATGGAGTCAAAGTGGGGGACTCGGAGCAGAAGGTGGAGAGCGTCTACGACGGCGATCTGCAGGTCGAGCCACATAAATACATCGAGGGCGGTCACTACATGACCGTCATGGGTGACAGTGCGAGTGCGGGTAAAGCACTCGTCTTCGAGACGGATGGGAAAAGGGTGACGGCGTTCAGAGCTGGGCGGCTTCCCGAGGTAAAGTGGGTCGAAGGGTGTAGCTAGCTTCATGGCGGCCAAGTTCCTGACCGCGGACTGGCGGTACCTCGCGATGCTTCACTACGAGGTGGATCAGTCCGTTCTACTTACGCACCTGCCCAAAGGAACCGAGCTCGACGACTGGAACGGACGCCATTTCCTGAGCCTCGTCGCGTTTCTGTTTCTCGACACCCACGTGCTTGGCCTGCCTGCGCTATTTCATCAGAATTTCGAGGAAGTGAACCTTCGCTTCTACGTGCGCCGAAAGGTGGGCGCTGAAGTGCGGCCGGGAGTCGTCTTCATTCGCGAGATGGTGCCGCTGTTTCTTGTTGCGAGCACTGCCAAGCTCACCTACAACGAGCCTTACCGCACAGTTCCAATGCAACACAGCATCGTGAAAACGAACGGTGAGCTGCAGAGCGTCGAGTACCAGTTTGGGGCAGGCCGCGAAGCATCACGGATCGCGCTGCACGTCGAAGGGAATTCACAGCCAATCGAACCCGGCTCTCTGGAGGAGTTTCTTTCGATGCGCTCGTGGGGTTACACGCGCCAGCGAGATCGCGGGACGATAGAGTACAAGGTCGAGCACCCCCGCTGGCGAATCTGGCCTGGCGCTCGACACGAGCTTGAAGGACCACTCCAGGCTTTCTACGAGCTGCCCTTTCCGACTATACTCTCAAGGGCTCCGACGTCGGCTTTCGTTGCCGATGGCTCAGCGGTGACGGTGCACATGCCGGAGCGAATCGCCTAACTCCAGAGAAGGCATTGCGACTATGGCTGCAACAGCGACAACGACCACCGATCTGCGCTACCCCATTGGAAAATTCGACTGGACAGCGCCCATTAGCGAGGCTGACTATCCGCGCCTGATCGCCGAGATCGCAGCGGCGCCTGGCGCGCTTCGCTCTGCAGTCGCCGGACTCTCTCGCGATCAGCTCGAGACGAGGTACCGCCCCGGAGGCTGGACGGTGAAACAGGTTGTCCACCACGTGCCCGACAGTCATCTCAACGCCTACGTACGCTTCAAGCTTGGCCTCACCGAGGACGAGCCGACCATCAAGCCATACGACGAGGCGAAGTGGGCCGAGCTCTCGGACTCGCAGCGAGTACCGATCGACGTCTCGCTTGATCTGCTCGAGGCGCTTCACCAGCGGTGGGTCTCGCTCATGAGGGCCATGGATCCTGCGGATTTCAACCGCTTCATCCACCACCCCGAGCACAATCACCCCGTGACGCTCGCACAACTTCTCGGGCTGTATGCGTGGCACAGT
>DATAHM010000145.1:0-25490 GCA_036263215.1 Gemmatimonadaceae bacterium | reverse complement strand
CGCCACGATGACGCCCTTTCCGGCCGCGAGCCCGGACGCCTTGATCACGACTGGAATTCCGAATTCCGGAAGTGCTCGCTTTGCTTTCGACGAGTCCCTGAAATGCGCCGCTCGCGCTGTCGGCACACCGGCTCGATTCATTAGCTCTTTTGCGAAGCGCTTGGATGTCTCGATGCGCGCGGCCGCTCGAGTCGGGCCGAAGATCGGCAGGCCTCTCGATCTGAAAACATCGACGATGCCGGAGTCGAGTGGACCTTCCGGCCCAACTATCGTCAGATCAATGCGATCGTTCTCGGCGAAGTTCGCAAGCTCCTCCAGCTTATTGATGGCGATTGGCATACACCGTCCGAGCGACGCGATGCCCGGGTTACCGGGCGCGGCAAGCAACTCGAGATTTGGATCGTCGCGGCGAATTTTCCAGGCGAGCGCATGCTCGCGCCCGCCACCGCCGACGATCAAGACCTTCATCCGAATGCCTGATCCAGGTCCGCGATGAGATCGCCGACGTCCTCCACACCGCAGGACAGTCGAACCAGATCGTCGGTCAACCCGAGCTCCGCTCGGCGGTCAGCCGGAACGGATGCGTGGGTCATGGAAGCTGGATGGCTGATGAGGCTCTCTACTCCGCCGAGAGATTCAGCGAGTGAAAAGACGCGTACGCGACTCAGAACGCGCGCCGCGTTCTCCTTGCTGCCGGTGAGAACGGAGATCATTCCGCCAAAGCCTTTCATCTGGCGCTTCGCGAGCTCGTGCTGCGGGTGGGAGGGAAGCCCGGGATAGATGACGTTCTCGTGGCCGAGTTTTTCGGCCAGCCAGTTTGCGATCTTTCGGCCGTTTTCATCGTGGCGCGGCATGCGGAGATGGAGCGTCTTGGTCCCTCGCAGAACAAGCCACGCATCGAACGCGCCCGGCACTGCCCCCGCCGAGTTGAGAATGAACTGCATTCGCTCCGCCAATGCATCGTCGCGAACGATGGCGATGCCACCCACCATGTCGCTGTGGCCGTTCAGATACTTTGTCGACGAGTGATACACAATGTCGGCGCCGAAATCGAAGGGACGCTGGAAATACGGCGATGCGAAGGTGTTGTCGACGATGAAGAGCGCATTTCTTCGTTTGGCGATCTCACCAACCGCGGCAAGATCCGTAATGCGCATCATCGGGTTGGTCGGGGTCTCCATCATGATCGCGACCGTGTGATCGTTGCATGCATCTTCGACGCGCTGCGGATCACGGCTGTCGACATAGGTGAAGCAGAGACCGAAGTTTCTCAGAATCTTGTCGAACAGCCGGAATGTCCCGCCATAACTGCTCTCGCCGGCGACGATGTGATCGCCCGACTTGAACAGCTTCATGATCGAATCAGTGGCGCCCATGCCGCTGCTGAAGGCGAACCCGTGGGTACCCCCCTCGAGTGCCGCCACATTTCGCTCGAGCGCCTCGCGAGTAGGATTCTTGCCTCTCGCATACTCGTAGCCTTTGTTCTTGCCGAGTCCTTCCTGGACGTAGGTCGAGGTCGTGTAGATTGGCGTCATGATCGCGCCAGACAGTAGATCGGGGCGCTGACCCGCATGTATCGCGCGGGTGCCGAACTGCGCCTTCAGGTCTTCTTCGAAGATGCGGGTCATTCGGAGTTCAGTGGAGGATACGGGAAGTTAATCGATCGGGCGCTGCATCCTTCGTCCCGCTCTATTGTTCGCGAGTAAATTACGAGCTGCTCGGCGGCTCGAATAGCAACCAGAGGAAGCGCGTAAATGGCCTACGAAGGGTTGATGGTAAGTGTCTCCGGAGTGCGGGGACGCGTCGGTGAAGCGCTGACGCCTGAAATCGTCGCCCAGTTCGCTGCCGGATTCGGCGCGTGGTCCCTCGCGCGAAGCGGGGGCAACGCCACGATCGTTGTCGGACGTGACAGCCGCGTCTCGGGTCCAATGTTTCAGCGCGTTGTACTCGCCGCACTTCAGTCCGTCGGCTGCAATGTCCTCGACATCGGCATGGTTCCCACTCCGACGGTACAGCTCGCGGTAGAACACCATCACGCCGCGGGCGGTCTCGCGATTACCGCCAGCCATAATCCCATCGAGTGGAACGCTCTCAAGTTCATAGGTCCGTCCGGGTTGTTTCTCGAGGGCGGAGAAGCTGCCGACATGCGAAAGGTCGTCGAGGGAAAAATTCCCCGCGCAACCTGGGATAAGCTCGGAGCTGTCGCCGTGGACAAGGACGCGGCTCGGGAACACATCGAGAAAATTCTGGCCCTGCCTTTCCTCGACGTCGAAGGAATTCGAAAAAAAGGCTTCAGGGTTGGTCTCGACTGCGTGCGTGGCGCCGGCGGCGTCTTCATGCCCGTGCTTCTGGAGCTCCTCGGTTGCAAGCTGGCCACGATCAACATGGAGCCCGATGGCCGGTTCCCGCGTCCACCGGAGCCGGTGGCGGAGAACCTTGGCGAGCTCCAGAAACTGGTGCAGGACTCTCACTGCGACATCGGAATGGCCGTCGATCCCGACGTAGATCGACTGGCCCTGGTGTCGGACGAAGGCGTCGCCATCGGAGAGGACTATACTCTCGCGCTCGCGGCGAAAGTCGTTCTGCGACATCGGAAAGGGGTCGTCGTCACGAATCTCTCGACGAGCCGCATCGTCGACGACATCGCCACCGAGGCCGGCTCGAGGGTGATCCGAGCGCCGGTAGGCGAAGTCAACGTTGCCACGCGTATGCGGACCGAGGGCGCGCCGATTGGCGGTGAGGGCAACGGCGGCGTAATCCTCTCCGAGCTCCATCTGGGCCGAGACGCGCCTGTCGGCGCCGCGCTGATGCTGCAGCTGCTGCTGGAAGAGGGTAAACCGCTATCGAAGATCGTTGCTGCGTACCCGCGCTATATCATCGTCAAAGACAAGCTCGACCGCCCGAACGCGCCACTCGACACGGTGTATGAAGCCCTGAAGCGCGCCTTCCCGAGCGCCGACGTCGATACACAGGACGGGCTGCGGCTTACCTGGGCGGACCGCTGGGTGCACGTTCGGCCATCCGGCACGGAACCAATCGTGCGTGTAATAGCCGAGGCGCCAAGCGCCGAGGATGCGGAGAAACTCGTCCGCGACTGCCGAAAGCCCGTGGAGGCGCTCGGCAGGTAACCAACGTCAACTACAGTCTCTATGTGCGGAATAATCGGGTATATCGGACAACGTGGGGCCACACCGCTTCTACTCGAAGGGCTGAGGCGAATGGAGTATCGCGGCTACGATTCTGCTGGCGTCGCCGTAATGAATGGCGCCGGGGTGGAGACTCGGAAGGCGGCGGGCAAGATATCGGAGCTCGAGCGGGCTCTCGCCACGAGTCCGGTCAAGGGTGACACGGGCATTGGGCATACCCGGTGGGCCACCCACGGCGTGCCGAACGAATGCAACGCGCATCCGCACCTGGACTGCAAGGGACACATCGCCGTAGTCCACAACGGAATCATCGAGAATTCCGGTACGCTCAAGCAGGGTCTGGAGGCGCGCGGTCATAAATTCGTCTCGCAGACCGACACCGAGGTGATCGCGCACCTCATAGAGGAGGCGTTCGACGGGAGTCTGGAGGACGCGGTGATCGAAGCGCTCTGGCAGATCGAGGGAACCTACGGAATTGCGGTCGTATCGAGCGAAGACAAGGACAAGATTGTCGCGGCCAGAAAGGGAAGCCCGCTGCTCCTCGGTCTTGGTGACGGCGAGTACTATGTCGCGAGCGATGCCTCGGCGATCCTGGCACAGACCCGCGAAGTGGTCTACCTCGACGATGGCGACGTCGCGATTTTGACGCGCGACGGCTACACGGTGCTGAATCAGCGCGCACAACAGCTCGAGCGGCGCGTCAGCAAGATCGACTGGGATCTCGATCAGATCGAGCGCGGCGGGTTCGATCACTTCATGCTGAAGGAGATCTTCGAGCAGCCGACGACTGTCGAGAACTGCATGCGCGGGCGCCTGCTCCCAGATCAGGGGACGTCGAAGCTGGGCGGTATCAACATGACCGACGAGGAGCTGCTCAAGTTCGACAATATTCTCATCACTGCCTGCGGTACGAGCTGGCACTCGGCGTTGATTGGCGAGCACATGATCGAGAACCTCGCCAGGGTCCCAGTGGAAGTCGAATACGCCTCGGAGCTGCGCTATCGCAATCCGATAGTGTCCGACCGGACACTCTGCATAGTGATCTCGCAATCAGGAGAGACGGCGGACACACTCGCCGCAATGCGGGAAGCAAAGGCACGCGGCGCGAGAACCTACGGAATCGTGAACGTCGTCGGCTCGACCATCGCGCGCGAGAGCGACGGTGGTATCTACGTTCACGCCGGCCCTGAGATCGGAGTCGCATCCACCACGGCGTTCACGAGTCAGGTGATCGCTCTCCTCCTCTTCACTCTCAAGCTTGCGCGACTGCGCAACCTTTCGATGGTGGATGGCAAGGAAATCATCGAGGAGATGCTCAAGCTCCCGTCGAAGATTCAGCAGATCTTGGATCGCGCGCCCGAGATCGAGAAAATTGCCGAAGACTTCAAGAACGCTCAGAACTTCCTCTACCTGGGACGCGGTTACAGTTTCCCAACGGCTCTCGAGGGCGCGCTCAAGCTCAAGGAGATCAGCTACATCCATGCGGAAGGCTATCCCGCAGCGGAAATGAAGCACGGGCCGATCGCTCTAATCGACGAGAAGATGCCGGTGGTGTTCATCACCCCGCACGACTCGGTGTTCGACAAGGTCGTTTCGAACGTTCAGGAAGTGAAAGCTCGCGGTGGACGCGTCATCGCGATCACCACGCGCGACGAGGAAGTTCTGGACGGGAAGCTCGATTACGAGTTCCGCATTCCCGAGACGAAGGACCTGCTGACGCCCGTGCTCGCATCCGTGCCGCTGCAGCTGCTGGCGTACTACATCGCGGTAAAGCGCGGCGCCAACGTCGATCAGCCGCGAAACCTGGCGAAGTCCGTGACGGTGGAGTAAGAGCTGCGCGTACTGCTGCAGCGGGTCTCGCGGGCTGAAGTCCGTATCGGTGAGCGTGTCGCCGGCAAAATAGGCCGAGGGTTCTTATTGCTGGTTGGATTTACCCACGGCGACACGCTGGAAAAAGTGGACTGGATGGCGGAGAAAGCCTCAGGGCTTCGGCTATTTGGTGACTCCGAGGGCAAGATGAATCTCGGCTTGGCCGAAGTCGGCGGCGATCTGCTGGTCGTTTCGCAGTTCACCCTCTACGGCAACGCCGAGAAGGGAAAGCGGCCGAGTTTCATCGATGCCGCGCGTCCGGAAGAGGCAATTCCGCTTTACGAGCGCTTTCTTGCGTCGCTCCGCTCGCGCGGGTTCAAAGTCGAGACGGGCGAATTCGGCGCAATGATGGATGTCGAGCTGGTGAACGACGGTCCGGTCACGCTCTGGCTGGAGCGATGAGCGATTTCAGAGTCGTACTCGCATCCGGTTCACCACGGCGGCGCGAGCTGCTCAAGCTCGTCGGAATCGAGCATGAAGTGCGTCCCTCGAATATCGACGAGACAATGCGTCCCGGTGAGACGCCGCGCGGTCACGCCGAGCGACTGGCGCGCGAGAAGGCGAGCGCCGTAGCGGACGCTGACGCCACAACGATTACCATCGCGGCAGATACGATCGTCGTCGTCGATGGCGAGGTACTTGGCAAGCCAGCGGATGTAGGCGTCGCCGCGCGTATGCTACGAATGTTGAGCGGCCGGCAGCACACAGTGCTCACCGCGGTCGCCGTCTCTCGCGGCAGCGAGCTGCGGTCGTCGGTCGAAGAAGTTGTGGTGAGATTTCGAGATCTCGACGATGGCGAGATCCAGCGCTACATCGCTACCGGCGAGCCAATGGACAAAGCGGGAGCCTACGGGATTCAGGGATTCGGCGCGACAATCGTCGAGCGCGTCGAAGGCGATTACTTCGCGGTGATGGGCCTCCCGTTGGTGAGGCTGGTTGCGATACTCGAAGAAGTCGGCATCAGGTACGAGTTTGGACGTCTCGAGGCGGCCGTACGCTGACACCCAGCTCTGTTGCGCGTCTCGCCAGGCGCAGCGCGTCGTGGGGAGCATGTACCTTGGCGTCGTTGTCGAAGTAGACGTACACATCGCGGGCGCTGCCGGCGCCCGTCCACGCGCGTACTCGCTCGGCCCACTCGTCGATCTCGTCGTCGGTGTAGCCACTGACATAGAGTTGTCGAGACCCGTGTAGCCGTACGTATACGAAATCGGCGGTGATTTCCTCGGCGTATGGAAATCTTCCCGCCGTGTCGGCGATCACAAAGGCGTAGCCGTGCTCGCGCAGCAGAAAGTAAAACTCTTCGTGAAAATACGAAGGATGACGCACCTCGAACGCGTGGCGCAGCGAAATGGGCTCCGCCGATTCAGTCAGCGTACCGCGCTTCAGCCGGTGATCGTGCTCGCGCGCGACCTCTTCGGCCTCGGCTGAGTTGCGCGGCAGAATTCCCATGAAACGATCGAGGCGGTCCGCATCGAAGCTGTAGGTTGCAGGAAGCTGCCACAGAAACGGACCCGTGAGTCGGCCCAGGGCGAGGATCCCGCTCGCGAAGAAATTGCCAAGTGCGTTCTCGGAACGCGTGAGCTTGAGATTGTGGGTGATGAAACGCCCGCCTTTGAGGGCGAAGACGAAATTCTCGTGCGGCACTTCGCTCGCCCACCGCTGAAATACGGCGGGCGACTTGAGACTGTAGAAAGTTCCGTTCAGTTCGATGGAATTGAACGTCCGGCTCGCGAACTCCAGCCACCGCTTTGCTGGCAGTCCAGGCGGATAAAACCGATCGCGCCACGGCTTGTAGTCGTACCCGCTGATGCCGATGAATGCTCGGGCTCGCTTGGATGTCGGAGGCGGAGCTCTCCGACCGTCATTGCCTTGCGTCGCCCGCTCCAGCGCCGGCGATCATCTCACGCGCGCGTGCCATGACATGTCGCTCATTTTCGAAGGTGAGCTGGATCATCGCGGCATCTATGGGTACCCAACGGGCCTCGTTCACCTCCCAGTCGTGGTCGCCTGGATCTCCCGACACGTACCGCATCAAGAAAAAGTGAACGAGTTTGTGGAACCGAACTCGTTCGCCCTTGTCGAGACCCGCATACCAGTATTCGATGGTCTCGATGTGCTCCACTACCTCGCTTGCGACTCCTGCTTCCTCCCGAGCTTCGCGCACTGCGGCAGTGGCCGGCTCTTCATTTTTTTCCACCAGCCCCTTCGGAAGCTGCCACCGGTTCTGGCTACCAACCGCGATGAGTACAACGTCGACCGCACTTGCGCGCTCACGAAAAACGACGCCGCCAGCCGAAACCTGATTGCGAACAGGCAGCTTCGCGCCCGTTTTGGTGCCAGGCTTACGGGGACTCACGCGATAGCTGGGGCGTACTGCCGGTGCCAGTGAGCGATCTTGTCGAGAACGTCCTTGGTTTGAATGCGCACCATTCGACCGGCACGGTTCTCCATCGATATCGGATAATTCTCGCGGGGGTCGCCGTACGCGTCGATCATCAGGTCATGGAATTTCCGGTACGGGCCGGTGCGCTTCGGGTTCGTGTACCCCATCAAGCTGATGACGGGCCGATCCAGCGCGACGCTCATGTGAAGAGGGCCCGTATCCGGAGATATCACCAGCGCGGACGCGTCGAGTATCGACACGAGTTTCCGCAGGCCGCTGCCCAACTCGGATCGCGGCCTGCGAGTCGATCTCCTCATTACCTCGCGCTCCGCCGCGCGTTCACGGTCTGACGTTCCGCCAACCAGGACCACCTGCATTCCGTACTGGTCGTGCAGTACATCGCATACCTCGGCCCACCGCTCCGGAATCCAGTCTTTTTCCGGCTTGCTCGTCGCAATGACGATCGATGCGATGGGCCTTTCCGTTGATGCAATGAATTCACGTTGCCACGCGCGCTCGGAAGCCCACGGACCGAGATCCCATTCGACGGGTTCGGCCGACACGCCGAGTGCGGAAAGAAATTCGAAGTACTGGTCCTGCACGTGCTGGACGGGGTGACGCGGAATTTTCCGATTCGTGAATAGCCAGTTAAAATCGCGCGCGCGCGCGCGGTCGAAGCCGAGCTTCACCGGGGATTTAGTGAATGCAGTGACGATGCCAGCCTTGAAATAAACCTGGAGATCCAGAACGAGATCGAACTTGCGCTCGGCGAGCTGGGAGCGGACATCGGCGAATGCGCGCCAGCCGCGCTGGCGGTCGAAGATGATTATCTCGTCGACGGACCGGTGCCCTCTGACGAGACTTGCCGGACCAGGTTGAAGAACCCAGGTAATCTTCGTCGTCGGATTTGCGCGCTTGAGCGCATTGATTACAGGAAGCGCATGCACCGCGTCTCCCACCGCGCTCATCATCACGATGCAAATGCGCTCCGGGACGTTTTCGGCGCCCGACACACTCACTCGGCGGTCCGAAGCCGGAGGTATTCCTCGTCTTCGGCGGTGTAGGGAAGGCCCTCGCGGTCGCGCCATTTGCGCAATGAACGAATGAGCCTGTCCAGATTTGCCTTGGCGATCAATGGCGATCCCGGCGAGCTGAAGCGAACGCGGTCAACATCGAGTACGTGGGCATCGAGTCCGTCGCCCTGACCCGCGGTAAGCAACACGTTTTTGAGATTCAGATCTGGGTGATGTGCGCCGGCCTGCGTGAGTGATTTGAGCAGCTTCACGACCGCATCGAGCACCATTACCCGGTGATCGTGGTCGGTAACCTTCTCGAGGACGACGGAGAGATCGTGGCCGTTGGGAATCTCTCTCGTTGCCACATCGGACCGCCGCAGAACCCAGTTGAGAGGATAGGACACGTACGCGACGACCTCGGGCGTGCTGACCCCGCTTGCGCGGAGCCGCAGTGACGCAATCAGCTCGCGAAACCCGCGTGTGGGAAGGACGAAGAGATCTTTACTGATTCTTGCGATCCACCCACCCCGCATGTTGTGCCGGACCACAACCCTTCCGCACGAGCCCGGGAGATTCACCGCGAACACGGGCGCTCTGCCAATCAGCGGTACCGCGTCAGGCTGTCGGGCGGCGTACTCGTACAGACGCTCATTCTCGAGCACCGTGCGGATACTGTTCGAGCAGCTTCTGGTCGCGACAACTCGCGCGCCGCCCACAGCGAAACGCTCGTATGAGGGTATCGAAAACGTAACCATCTACCGTCGCACCGATGCAAAAAGGGTCGTCGAACGGCGCATACCCATTTAGCCGGCCGAATGCTTGAGTTGTCGCACCGAAGCGATCGCGTTCAACAGAGCCTGAGCCTTGCTCTGAGTCTCATCCCACTCCCGCTCTGGAACCGAATCGGCCACGATGCCGGCGCCTGCCTGGACTGAGGCTTTGCCGTCGGCAACGATGCAGGTACGGATAGTAATAGCGAGATCCATTCGCTTTCCGCCGGCCGCAAGGTATCCGACTGCACCCGCATAAGGCCCCCGCGTCGCGGGCTCGAGCTCGTCGATGATTTGCATGGCGCGCACCTTTGGCGCGCCGGTCATTGTACCAGCCGGAAATGTCGCGCGGAACACGTCGAGCGCCGATAGGCCGTCGTTCAGATCCCCCTCGACCTGACTCACTATGTGCAACACGTGCGAATACTTCTCGACCTTCATCAGCTCGGTGACTTTCACTGTGCCATATCTCGCGACTCTTCCCACATCGTTACGCCCCAGGTCAACGAGCATGACGTGCTCGGCGCGTTCCTTCTCGTCCGCGAGCAGCTCTGCCGACAACGCTTCATCCTGCGCCTTCGTCAAGCCACGGCGACGGGTGCCAGCGATCGGTCGAAGTGTAATGTGATTGTCCGCGACCCGTACCAGAAGCTCCGGCGAGCTGCCGACAATCTCCATCCCGTCCAGCACGAGATGATACATGTAAGGGGATGGATTGAGCGCGCGAAGAGCGCGGTAGAGATCCGCGGGGTCGAAATCCAGCGGGACGTCGATGCGACGCGATAACAGCGCCTGGAAACAGTCGCCGGCGCGGATGTATTCCTTTATCCGCTCGACGTGCGCGATGAAATCCGCGCGCGTGTAACTCGACCTTCCCTCGATCGATGTTGCCGCAGAATCCGGCGATATCGGCTCGAGACGCGCTGGTGCGCGCAGTCTGCTCAGGATCTCATCGAGCTCTAGGGTGGCCTGCTTGTACAAGTGCTCGAGCTCATCGCTGCCCGCGCCCTTTGGAACGGGCACCGAAACCACCACGCGCGCTGTCCCATGGAGGTTGTCGAGAATCACCAGAGAACGCGTCGACACGAAGAGCGCGTCCGGCGTGTCGAGACCCGTCGGCGGTCGGTGAGGAAGTTTCTCGATTAGCCGCACAATGTCGTAGCTGAAAAAGCCAACGACCCCGCCCCAGAATTCACCAAGCTCGGGGACATCAGCGGGCTCGACCCCATCGACGAGTACCGACAGGTCTGCGAGGGGATCCTCCGGGCGTCGGGGGTTGTGCCATCCCCGCGCTGCCGTCCAGTCTTCGACGACGCCGTTCCTGAGTCTCCACGCGGATCGTGGATCGGATCCGAGATAGGTGTAGCGCGACCACGTCTCGCTACCGGCCGGCGCGGATTCCAGGAGGAACGCAAACGGCCCGCGCCGAATCTTCGAAAAGGCTGAGACGGCGGTGTCCGTGTCGAGCAAACAGTCCTTCCAGACCGGAACGAGGGTCGCTCTCTCTGCGCGTGATGTGAACTCTGCCAGCGTCATCCTGTAGAAGCCCGATCAGCGGTTCGCGATTGCTCGGAGTTACGCGCCAAGTAACTTTCCTCCATGCGATTCCACGCGATAATTCTTTTGGCCGCGGTGCTCGCGCAGCGTGGGAACGCGCAAACGTGGAATGATGCCCGAACTCGCGCGCTCGTCGAGCGCGCCACTGAGCGCAGGGCGAGTCAGCTCGCAGACACCGGACTCGTCGACTACAAGGCTACCGCGCACGGCTATGTAACGTTCCTGGCACAGTTTGGAGAAGGATTTCGCGAGCCGCCAAAAATCGTGAAGGCCGACGAGCTCGGGCTGGAAGTCTATTGGCGTGCTCCCGATCTGAGCAAGCAGCGCATCATGGGCCGCCGCGACACCCTGCTGCTGCCGACCGATATCAACTATCACCGAGATCATCTCGGAATCGTCCAGAACAATTTCAGAAACGTAATCCGTATCGGGGAAGGCGATGAAGTTCGGGATGTGCCGCATCCGCTATCGCCGGCGGGACTCCTCGAATATGACTACGCCATCCACGACTCGCTGCAGATTCGGCTCGGCGATCGCGTGCTCGATGTCTACGAGGTCAGACTCAAGCCCAAGGACGACCAGAAGCCGCGCGCTGTGGGCGCCGTATACATCGATCGCGAGAGCGGTGAAGTGGTGCGCATGGCGTTCAGCTTTACGCGCGCCGCGTTGATCGACAAGGATCTCGAAGATGTCTCGGTAGTTCTCGAGAATGCGCTGATCGAAGGTCGATTCTGGCTGCCCCGGCGCCAGGAGATCGAGATCAGGCGGACAGGCTCGTGGCTCGATTATCCGGCCCGCGGAATCATTCGCGGCCGCTGGGAGATCTGCTGCTACGAGGTGAATACCGGCATCCCGACAACCTTTTTCAGCGGGCCTGAGATCGTTGTGGCTCCTGCCGTCGAGCGGGCTCGAAGGCCATTCCCGTTCACGGGCAACGTTCTGGATTCCCTGCCACCTGACGTGCGCGCAGTCACCGACGAAGACGTGAAAAGGGTCCAGGAAGAAGCGCGCTCTCTCGTGCGCGAGCAGGCTCTCGCGCGAAGTCGAACTCTGGCCTTCTCGGCGCGCCGTATTTCTGACATTGCGCGATTCAACCGCGTCGAAGGTCTCGCTCTCGGTAGCGGCTTTCTGCAGCGCATCGGCGGCGGATTCGATGTCGCAGCATCGGCGCGCTATGGCTTCTCCGATCGAGCGGGCAAAGGACGGGCTGCCTTGGAGTATCGTACCGGCGCGGGTTCGTCGCTCATACTCGCTGGTGTTCGCGAATATCGCGAGGTCAGCGACGATCCGGAAACGTCGCTCGCGCTCAACAGCATCGCTTCGCAGGAATTTGGGAGCGATTACACCGACACCTACGACGCGCGAGGCATTTCGCTCGGGTGGTCACTCGCCCGATTCGGCTGGCGACCGTCGCTCAATCTCGCCTACGAGAAACAGGATCCGCTGGCTGTGCACGCGCGCCCCGCAACGGGTGCCTTCGAGCCAACGATTCCTGCGCGCAGGCTGAGAGAAGCGCGCGCAACGTTCGGCCTCGATCGAGCAGCCACCCTGACTTATGCAGGTTTCGAGTCCGACACTCGGTTCGCGATTGAAGGGATACGGGTGACTCGTCCAACGCGTAACCAGGTCAGCGTGCTGCGTCCGTCGCTGGTGCTCGACCTACAGCGCCCATTTGGATCGAGCAGACTATTGTTGCACACGATTGCCGCCGGCGTGTTTGCCGGCGACTCCGTTCCAATTCAGCATTTGGTTTTCTTCGGAGGGCCAACAAGCGCGCCGGGCTACGACTTTCACCAGTTCGTCGGACGCGGAGGTGTAAGCCAACGCATCGAGTGGCGGTTCGATGTACCATTCTTCCCGATCCCACTCGGCAGATACGGGACCGCCCCCGGCAGCATCACTCTGGCCCCTTATGCGACGGCGATCTGGATAGATCGCACGGCGGCGTTCAAGCCGCCGCAGCAAGGCTGGTTCCCGTCGCTCGGCTTGGGCGCCCTGACGGTGTTCGACGTTCTAAGGCTGGACGTCGCGCGTGGATTCCGCGGAGGTCGATGGACGTTCTCGGTCGACATCGGCCGCGACTTCTGGAGCGTTCTCTAGAACCGTTATCACCTTCGTAGCTCGTCGTCCTTGTAGGGGCGACAGGGGAAACCCGGATAAAGGCCGCCCTCGACCACTCTATGCGAAGGCCCTCATGTCCGTACCAATCTCGGATCCCCGCGTTCTGCTGCTGGTTGCTGCCGCCGCTCTCTCAGGCTGTGCAAGCTCACCGAAAGCGCCTCTCGCGTCATCGGTAGCGCCGGTTTTTGCCGCGCAGGACCTCGCGAATGTGAGCGAACGGGTGTTGCTCGTTCGGGCCGACAGTGCGTGGGCGGCTGAATCATACGGAACTGCTGCGATATTGTACCAAGCTGCGGTCGACCGTGATTCGTCCAATTCGCGGGCTGTTTTTCGTCTCGCGACCCAGCGTTCATGGTCGAATCGACTCGACGAGGGGATCCGGCTGTACCGACGCTATGTGGCGCTCGAGCCGGGTGACGTAGACGGACATCTTGCCTTGGCACGCGCGCTTGCGTGGAACGGTCAATACGCAGCAGCAATCGCGGTTTATGACTCGGTCCTTGCTCAGAAGGGCAATCAACGCGATGCCGTCCTCGGTCGTGCCCAGACGCTCGGTTGGGCGGGGCGGCTCAGCGAGTCGCTGGCGATTTACAGAGCGTGGCTCGCCGCGCATCCCGCAGATCGCGACGCATCGGTGGGCTACGCGCGTGCGCTGGCGTGGAACGGCGACTTCGGCCAAGCAGAAAAGATGTTCACGCAACTCTCCCGCACGGGAGACGCCGATGCACAAGAAGGCTTGGCTCGCGTTGTTGCTTGGCGAGGAGACTTGGACCGCAGCGAGCAAACCTGGCGCCGGGTTCTGGAGCTGCGTCCGCAAGATCCGGAAGCTCTTACCGGTCTTGCTCAGACACTCAGGTGGGAGGGCAGACAGTCGGATGCGGAGAGAGCTCTCGTGGCGGCGTTGGAGAAAAACCCCGACTACGGAGAGGCCCGTACCCTTTTGCGCTCGGTTCAGGCGGATCTACGTCCAAGCGTAACTGTCACCGGCCACGGTACCAACGACAGCGACACCAATCGCGCGACCAATTTGTTGGTCGATTATGTGAATCCGTGGCGGTGGAACACCACTTTTGGCGCGCGGTACATTGAGCGACGCGCGAACTTCGCGGCGATTGACTCCCGCGTGCATGCCGCCACTGCATTCCTCGCGTGGCAGCGAGGGACCTGGGAATTGCGTGCAGCTGGCGGCGGCGCACAGCACTCCTCGACCCTTGGACCGTCGTCGGTCAAGTCCGCCACGATCATGAACGGTAGCCTCCAGGGCGCTGGAAGGGTCGGTTCAGTTCTCAAAGTGGGTTTCGGCATGTCGCGCTCCCCGTTTGACGAAACCGCGCTGCTGATTGCGAATGGTGTAATCAGCTCGGAATACTCGGGCGATGCAGAGCTGGCTCTGCCCGCGCGCGTTTCGCTGTCGGCGGGAGCAAGCCACGCACGCCTCACGGGTGGTACTCGCGACAACCTTCGGAACGACTACTCGTCAAGCCTGAGATGGAAGTACAACCGCACATGGAGCATTGCCTTGGGCGGCCGACAGTTTGGATATGATAGTCCCTCCACCGATGGCTATTTTGCCCCACGTCGCTACACACTCGGCGAGCTGAGTACGCGCGGACATATAGGTGGTGAGCTCGGTTGGAACTCTGATGCTGACGTCGGACTTGGACGGCAAAATATCGAGCTCTTTGGATCTGGCGCTGAGTCGCGTCTTGCCGAGCGCGCCTCTCTCTCGGTGGGCTACAGACCGGACCCCTCACAGGAGATAACGCTCCTGGGCGGCTACGCGAATGTGGCCGCACCCGGCCAGACGAAAAACAGCGAGTACAATTTTTATTCACTCTCACTGAGAGTCCGCCTGGGTCTGTAGCTTCGGCGTAGGTGTGATTGCGGGGGATTCCACGGGAGTGAATTTGGCGATGGTGCGGCGCTTTACGACTCGTAGAGTACGCTGTGACCTCCGCCACCAAAGAAGCTGTCAGTGACGCCTGGCTGCTTCCCGTTCTAAGAGGGCGGCTCCCCGAGTCCTCCGTCGCCACGGTCGAAGCCAGGCTCGAAGGCAGCTACTGGGACACAGTACTCCGCGAGTCTCTCCTCTCCGACGACGAGGTCATCGCGGCTGCATCGCGGCACCTGCGTATCGACGTCGCCGACGTTTCGATGGTCAGCGGCGAGGCGCGCGAGAAGGTGCCAGAGGCGCTTGCCCGCCGATTCGCGATTCTGCCGCTCGCGGTAACCGATTCCACGCTTCACATCGCGACTGCCCGTCCCCTCGATATCGATTGCGAGAAGATTCTCGCGTTTGCGACGTCGCGAAGAGTGCGGATGTCGCTCTCATCTCCCACTCGCATCAAACAGCGCCTCGAAGAGATCTACGCCCCCGCAGACAGGGTCAGCGAACTCGTAGGAGGCGCAGTTGCTTCGGCGGTTGAATCCATTCGTGAGATGGGCAAACCGGCAGAGGCCACGGATGACAACGACTCCGAGAGGCCCGTAATAAGGCTGGTGGATCACATCGTCGCCGATGGTGTGGCGCAGGGCGCGAGTGATATCCACCTCGAGGCTGGTGAGGCGGGAATCGCGGTTCGTTACCGGATTGACGGGATTCTCAAGGACATCATGATGCTCCCGAAAGCAGTCGGGATCACGCTCGTTTCGCGAATCAAAATCATGTCGCAAATGGACATCGCCGACCGACTGCGGCCGCAGGGAGGCCGGGCGCGAGTCGCCGTCAACGGTGCGCGCGTCGACCTTCGGGTCTCGACGCTACCTGCATCGCACGGCGAAAAGGTCGTGATTCGAATCCTGGATTCGCGCTCGGCACTTCGCTCGGTGGAATCGCTGGGCCTCGATCCAGTGGACGGTCCGAGAATCCAGAAGCTCCTCGACGTTCGCGAGGGATTGATTCTCGTCACAGGCCCGACAGGTTCCGGCAAGACCACCACTCTCTACGCCGCCCTCAAGCTGTTGCTGCACCGCGGCGTCAACATCATCACCGTTGAGGATCCTGTCGAATACCGCATACCCGGGATCGTGCAGGTGCAGATCCACGAAAAGGCTGGGCTCACCTTCGCATCCGCGCTTCGCTCGGTGCTCCGTCAGGATCCGGACGTGGTCCTCATCGGCGAGATTCGTGACCGTGAGACGGCTGCCATCGCACTCCAGGCCTCGCTCACCGGACACCTGGTCTTTGCTACTCTGCACACCAATGATGCCTGCAGCTCCATCACGCGCCTCACCGATCTCGGAGTTGATCCGGCAAAGCTCGCGGGCGCCCTCAAAGGCGTCGTGGCTCAGCGACTGATCAGACGGCTGTGCGGCGGCTGCAAGCTCGTGGCAAATGCCGGGGTTCCGAGAAGACTCGTCGGAGCTATCCCCGAAGATGCCATGATCTATGTCCCTGGAGCGTGCGCTGAGTGCTCCATGACTGGCTACTCAGGTCGCGTTGCGATAACCGAAGTTCTGGTAAGCACACCCGCCGTCGAGCGCGCGATCGCTGAAAACGAGTCTCCCGCCCGCTTGATGGCCGCAGCACGATCCTCGGGCACGCGATCGTTGTGGGCGTGCGGGTGTGCGCAGGTCGTGGCGGGAAATACGAGTGTGCAGGAGTTGGTGCGCGTCGTCGAGCCGGAAGTCGTGAACGGGACGCTGATGCGGTCGGCATATAATTCGCCGAAGCGCATTGTCTATGAGAAATCACGGGACTCCAGAGACCAATCTCCCAGTATTGGCCAATATTCTCCGCATCCAGTGACCGAGATCACCGCCGGAGTCGTGGAAGTATTCGTAATACGCCACCGTGGAGGCGACTGGCGGGTGCTCGTTCTGCAGCGCGCCACCGACGGCAAGCGACCGAACTCGTGGGAGACGGTCTACGGCAAGGTTGAATCTGGCGAGCGACCCGAGAGCGCGGCGCAGCGCGAGCTTCGCGAGGAGACCGGGCTCGAGCCCGAGGCACTATACAACGTTACGGTCACCAGTTTTTACCTCCACACCAGCAACACGGTGCAGATGTGCCTCACGTTCGCGGCGTTTGTCCCGGACGATGCCGCGGTAATCCTGAGCGACGAGCATCAGCGGTGCGAGTGGCTTTCACTCGAAGATGCCTGCGCGCGCTTCACCTGGCCGCGTGAGGCTCATTCGCTTCGTGACGCCCGCCACCTTCTCGCGAGCGGCGACGCCGGCCCGGCGGAAGACGTTTTACGCGTGCTTTAGCCGCGCGCCTTAGCGGGGCTTTACGGTCGTTACGTTGCCGTGACCAGAGGGCGCGTTCGGTTTGACGCGCACGCTCTTCGCCGGAATGCCGACGTATACATGGTACGGACGGACATCTTTGGTGGCCACCGCCATGGCGCCGACCATCGCCTGCTCGTGTACGTGCACTCCGGCCAATACAGTCGCATGGTACGTTATCCGCACGCCATCGTCGAGTCGCGTCAACGCGTCGGTGACGTCGCGTTGATCGACAATGCTGTGGGTGTGACTGTACACGTTGGCGAAGTCGCTGATCGATACGTTGTTGCCGAGGGAGATTCCGCCGCGATCGTCGAGCAAGACATTCCTGTGCACGACAACATTGTCGCCCACTTCCATGTTGTAGCCAAACGAGAACTCGACGTTCTGGAATGCCTTGAAATTCTCCCCGCACCGCTTGAAGATGTAGCCCGCGAGTAAACGCCGGAGCTGCACCCCGAGCTCCACGTTCTGACCTCCGGCCACCGTGCGATCGAACGAGTACCAAAGCCAGAGCAGGGGCTTCACCGTTTGAAACTGCGCATCGTCGCATTCGGCGTAGTACTCGGGCTCCAGAGTGACATTGCAGGGATCCAGCGCGGACAGCGCGAGACGCGTCGCAACGGGCAGCTTTGGGTCTTTGACCGCCGTCTCCCAGTTATTTACGAATTCCGGGTAAGCAAGCTCGCAAAGAGTTCTGCGGCAGAGGAGACCGCGGTCACCTCCGGACTCGAGCTCGGCCCGCAGTTTGTCCAGCCACTGTGAGCCAAGGCCTGCAATCGGAAGCTCGGGAAGCTTGCGAAGGGGATAAATCGCCATGGTGAGGTTTCTGACTAGTGGTCCGTCGGTCGCGTCGCCCGCGCCCTTACCAGCGCGCGCTCGCGCTCAATGCGCGTCAATATCTGTTCCCAGTCCTCGTTGCGTACGTTCTGGAAAGTGACCGTGAGCGGCTGGTCCAGATCGATCGCGTCGTCGAAAAGATAAATCGCGCTCTGCGTCTCGCGTTGGGTGAGTCGCTGCTCGCCGAATCCAGAACTGAGCGGCAGAATCTCCAGTGCACGGAAATCGCGCCCGCTGCTCGTGATGACGAGCTCCATCGGGCTGAAGTGCACGTCGGGTTGCACCCCATAAAACGAAACGTACCACAGGTCAGGCGCTCGGCCGCCAGTCCGGCGAGTGACGGCGGCAATTGCCTGCTTGTTGCTTTCTTGCAGATCGCGCAGCGCGCGATAAGAATCCGGCGTCAGAAGCCTGATGAGGTTCTCATCAAGAGGAATCGCGCGGACGATCAGACCCTGAAGCTCGATGCGGATGGCGATGTCGTCCTGCCTCAGCGTACCCAAGCCGACCGGGATGTTCGCGCGCCCAATCGTATCGTCCGTAATCGGCGCCAACGCGCCCGATTGCGCCACCGCGGTGCCCGTAGTCGCCGACGCGCAGGCAGCGAGCGCCGCGACGGCTCCAACAAGAAACACACGGCGAGCCAGGCCGTCTCTGCCCGAGCCCGGAGATATCGGGCGCATCATACCGCTTCGCCCCCCGGACCGAATTCCACGATGTCCATGATCGCCTTGACCAGCTCGGCGCGCCCCTGTCCGGTCTGCGCGCTGAAGAGAATTACCTGATCGGGCTCGAGCATTAGTGACTTCGAGATCGCGCCCGCCTGCGCAAGCGCGCCTGCCTTGCTGAGCTTGTCTGCTTTCGTGAGTGCAACGATCGTGGGTACCTCCAGCTCCGCCAGGAAATCAAGCATCGCGCGGTCATCTTCGCTCGGTTCGCGTCTGATGTCCAGTAACTGCACTATACCCCGAAGCTGCGAGGTTCGCCTCAAATAGCTCTCGATCATTGGACGCCACCCGGCCTTCCTTTCTTTGGAGATGCGGGCATATCCGTAGCCAGGCAGGTCGACCAATACGAAGCTGTTGTTGATGCGAAAGAAGTTGATTTCTCTGGTCCGCCCCGGGGTGCGACTCACCCGTGCGAACGATTTCCTGCGCACGAGAGTATTGAGCAGCGAGGATTTCCCGACGTTCGAACGGCCGGCGAACGCAATTTCCGGTAGTGACGACTCTGGGCGCCACCCATGCGTCTCCGCCATTCCGCCGATGAACTCGACATTCCGGATGACCAGCCGATCGGCACCCGGGTCCACACCCATCCTAGTGCGTTACTGAATCGTAAAGGGCTTCGCCCGACGCCGTCGCTGGCTGGGTCTGGGTTCGGAGCGCGAGCGCGAGCACCTCGTCCATCGTCTTCACGGGGTGGAAGTGAACGGACGCACGCACTTCCTCAGGGAGCTCCTCAATGTCGCGCGCGTTGCCGTAAGGAATGATCACGTCGCTTACCTTGTTTCGGTGCGCCGCAACTGACTTTTCCTTGAGACCGCCGATCGGCAGAACGCGACCGCGAAGCGTGATCTCGCCCGTCATCGCGACATCGCCCCTGACCGCCACGCCCGTCAACGCGCTGATCACCGCGGTCGCGATGGCTATTCCGGCCGACGGCCCGTCCTTCGGTGTTGCACCGGCTGGCATGTGGATATGGATGTCCTTCGTCCGATAAAACTCGGACTCGATGCCGAGCGCCCGCGCCCTTGCGCGCGCATAGGAAAGGGCCGCGCTCGCAGACTCCTTCATCACGTCGCCGAGGGTGCCAGTCAGCTGCACCTTGCCTCGGCCTTTCACGACACTTACCTCGATCTCCAGCACCTCACCACCGGCGGACGTGTACGCGAGACCTGAAGCGACCCCGACCTTGTCGTCGAGCGATGTATCATCGGGATCGAAGGGCGGTGACCCGAGGAGCTCCTTGAGATCTTCGACCCGGACGGTGCGTGTCAGATCGTCCGTCGGAACCTCTGCGCGCTTTCTCGCAATCTTCCGGGCAACTCTCGCAAGCCGCCGTTCCAGTTCGCGTACCCCAGCCTCGCGCGTGTAGCCGCGCATTATCGCCGCGAGAACGTCCGGCTCGAGCGCGACATTTTCTTTCTCCAGACCGTTTGCCTCGAGCTGCCGCGGCAGGAGATACTGTCGGGCGATCGCGAGCTTTTCGTGATCGAGATACCCGGCGATGCGCAGAATCTCCATCCGATCGCGGAGAGGCTCGGGAATGCCCGCTAAGGTGTTCGCCGTGGTGATGAACAACACCTGCGAGAGATCGTAATCGACTTCCAGGTAATTGTCGTTGAAGCTCGTGTTCTGCTCGGGGTCGAGTACCTCGAGCAGCGCCGCCGCCGGGTCGCCGCGAAAGTCCTGGCCGAGCTTGTCGACTTCGTCGAGCAAGATCACCGGATTGATGACTTCCGCGCGCCTCATTGCCTGGATTATGCGGCCAGGCATCGACCCGATATAGGTGCGCCGATGACCACGAATCTCCGCTTCATCTCGAACTCCCCCGAGCGCCATCCGAACAAACTTGCGGCCGAGCGCGCGGGCAATGGAGCGACCGAGAGAGGTCTTGCCTACACCGGGAGGCCCAACCAGACAGAGGATCTGTCCATCCAAGCGTCCAACGAGTGAAAGCACGGCGATGAAGTCGAGGATCCGGTCCTTCACTTCTTCCAGGCCGTAGTGGTCAGCATCCAGAATGGCCCGCGCGTGCGCGACGTCGAGCACTTCATCGGTGCGCTCCGTCCAGGGGATCGAAACGATCCAGTCCACGAAATTCCGCGCGACCGTGAACTCGGGCGACATCGGTGGCATGCGTCGCAGCTTCCTGAGTTCGCGCAGAGTTCTTTCTTCGACGACTGCGGGCAAAGCCTTCTTCTTTACCTGCGCCTCGAGCTCGGCAAAGTCGTCGTTGTCGTCCTCACCCAGCTCGCGGTGAATTACTCTGAGCTGTTCCTGCAGGTAGAACTCCCGCTGATTCTGGAACATCGCGCCGCGCACGTCGTCGTCGATCTTGCGCTCGAGACGAAGGAGCTCGATCTCCCCCGACAGCAGCTCGCCGAGCATCTCCAGCAGACCCCTGAGCGTGTCGGCCTCGAGGAGCGATTGGCGCAGCTCGAAGCGAATTGCGATATGGGCGGCTATTCCGAACGCCTGCCGTTCGGGGGAGTTGGCGCTCTGAATGATGGTGACTATCTCGGGCGGGATCCGCCGATGCAGACCCACGTACTCCTCGAAGGAATTCAGCACCCGTCGGCTGAGAGCCTCGGTCTCGGCATCCCTGCTGTCCCCGCCCTCGAACGGCAATGGAGCAGCCGCCGCGCGCAGCATGGTTGCCCCGGGGATGTAGCGCGTTATCCGCGCCCTGGCGACGCCTTCGACCAGCACTCGCGTCGTACCTGTCGGAAGCCGCGAGACCTGGACGACTCTTCCGATGACTCCGGTACGATGGAGATCTGCTGCCGCCGGCTCCTGCTTTTCTCCGTCGCGCTGGGCAACCAGGAGGATGATCTTGTCCTCCGCCAAAGCGGCTTCGATTGCTGCGAGCGATGCCGGGCGGCCGACGAGCAGCGGGATGACTACATAAGGGAAAATGACGACGTCCCGAAGCGGAAGGACCGGAATGCGGTCCGACGTCGGGATGGTTTCGTTGTCACGTTGGAAAGTTTGAGGCAAAGGCGAGGCTGTTCGAGCCTAGGCTTCCTTCTTCCGTCTAATCGGCGAAATCTCGAGCAGCGGCTGCGTTCCATTGGTGATGCACGACTCGGTCACCTTCACCTCGACGACATCGTCGCGGCCCGGAAGGTCGAACATCACTTCCATGAGGACTTCCTCGAGAATCGCACGGAGTCCGCGTGCGCCTGTGCCGCGCTTGAGGGCCTTAGTGGCGATCGCCACCAGCGCAGCTTCGTCGAAGGTGATCTTGACGTCCTCGAGACCGAAGAGCTTCGCGTATTGCTTGGTAAGCGCGTTCTTGGGCTCCTTGAGGATGCGCACCAGCGCTTCTTCGTCGAGGCCTTCGAGGGCAACCGTCACGGGCAACCGGCCAACGAGCTCGGGGATCAGGCCATAGCGGAGCAGATCGTCCGGCTCGACCTCGCTGAACATTTTGGTCTGAGCGAGTTTCTTCTCTCGCGCGGCGGTGCCGTTGAAACCGATCTGCCGGCGGCCGGTGCGTGCCTCGATGATCTTCTCGAGTCCGTCGAACGCGCCCCCACAAATGAAGAGTATGTCCTTCGTGTTGAGCTGGATGTACTCCTGCTGCGGGTGCTTCCGGCCACCCTGCGGTGGAACTGAGGCGACTGTCCCTTCGATGATCTTGAGCAGTGCCTGCTGAACCCCTTCGCCCGATACATCACGGGTGATGCTCGGGTTCTCGGACTTCCGCGCGATCTTGTCGATTTCGTCGATATAGACGATGCCACGCTCGCACTCGGCCACGTTGAAATCACCGGCCTGAAGTAGGCGAACGAGGATGTTCTCGACATCCTCACCGACATAGCCGGCTTCGGTGAGCGTCGTGGCATCCGCGATGGTAAACGGGACGTCGAGAATGCGGGCGAGGGTGCGAGCCAGCAACGTCTTGCCAACCCCGGTTGGCCCGATCAGCAGAATATTGGATTTGTCGAGCTCGACGTCGTCGTCCTTGAGCGACGTGGAGTTAATGCGCTTGTAGTGGTTGTAGACCGAAACTGCGAGTGCTTTCTTGGCCTGCTCCTGCCCGATCACGTACTGGTCCAGCACGTCCTTGATCTCTTGGGGGGACGGGACTTGAGTGATCGCTTCGGCTACTTCCCGCTCCTCGTCTTCCGCAAGAATCTCGTTGCAGAGCGCGATGCACTCGTTGCAGATGTAAACGGACGGGCCGGAGATGAATTTCCGGACAGAATCCTTGGACTTTCCGCAGAACGAGCAACGAAGGTGTTTCTCTTGGGACATGATCAGCGGGGAACGAGTGATGCGGCCTCGAAAAATCTCGCGCCGAGGCCTACTGAAAGATACCTAACAGCCGCGGTGAAAACGGTCAAGCAACGAATCCGAGTGATGACTTGTGAAGAAATTCACAAGTAACAGTACCCCAAAAAGTCACGCTTTCTTCAGAGCTTCTTCCATCTCTCCACGGTATGAGATCACGTTGTCGATCATTCCGTATTCCTTGGCTTCCTCGGCCGACATGAAACGGTCGCGGTCGGTGTCGCGCTCGATCCGCTCGACCGGCTGACCCGTATGCTTTGCCATCAGCTTGTTCATCTGGGTGCGAAGGTGAATGATCTCCTTCGCTTGGATCTCGATATCGGAAGCCGTTCCGCCGCCGCCGCCCTGTGAGGGCTGGTGAATCATGATTCTCGAATGCGGCAGAGCCGATCTCTTGCCCGGACGGCCGGCGGCGAGCAGGAACGCTCCCATGCTTGCAGCGAGGCCCATGCAGTTCGTGTTCACCGGTGATTTGAGGAACTGCATCGTGTCGTAGATTGCGAGGCCGGCTGATACGCTGCCGCCTGGCGAATTGATGTAGATGTGGATGTCCCGCTCGGGGTTATCCGATTCGAGGAACAGAAGCTGGGCGATCACGATATTGGCCACGTCATCGTTGATCGGCGTCCCGAGGAAGATGATGCGATCCATCAGGAGACGCGAGAAAACATCGTAGGTGCGCTCACCACGACTCGAGCGCTCGATGACATAGGGCGTATAGATCGTCGGCATTGGTTCTTCTTCTTCCTTGTTAGGCATTAGTCGAAACGTCGTTTCTATCCATTAACCACTTGAAGACCTTGTCCTCGGTGATGCTCCGTTCCATTTCCTTCAGGCGTCCGCTCTTCTCCATCTGCGCGTAAACCTGGCCGGGGTTCATTCCTCGCTTCTCGGCCTGCTCCGCGATCCGGTCATCCAGATCCTTTTCAGTAGCAGCCAAGCCTTCCTTCTCGGCAATGGCCTCGATTACCAGATCGCGTCGAATCTGCCTCTCCGCCATTGAGCGAAACTCGCCGGAAAACTGTTCGCGCTGATCCTCCGGCACCTGATACGCCTCCGCGTAGTTCTGCACGAACTGCTGGACCCAGCTTTTGGGAACGTCGAAGGCGTTGGCCGCGATGATTTGATCGATCAACTGCTGCCGCACGCCGGCTTCGATTTCATGTTGTGCGTGCCGTTCCATATCGGTGCGCACGGCGGCCTTGAGCGCGTCGAGTGACTCGAAATCGCCAACCTCCCGCGCGAAGGCGTCGTCCATTGGCCCGACGGACTTTCGTTTCACCTCGTTCAGAGTGATGCGGACAGTCTTGGTTTGACCGCGCTGCGACTCATCAGGGAAATCGTCGGGCCACTTAACAGGTCGCTCGACAGTTTCGCCTGGAGTGGCGCTCATGATCAGCTCCTCGATGCCTGGAATCGCCTGGCCGGCTCCGAGCACGAGGGGATAACTCTTTCCTTCTGCCTCCTGCTCAGCCGATGTCGATGTCGCGATCTGCACGTTTACCATGTCGCCCGGCATCGGTTTCTCGCTGACGGGCGTCCACGCCGCCTTCTCGTCGCGAAGCTGTTCGAGCTGCTGATTGACCTGTTCGTCGGTCACGTTTACAGGGGGCCGTTCGATTCTGAAGCCGTTCGTCCGGGCGAGCTCGATGTTCGGGCGCACTTCCAGGTGTAGTTCGAAGGTCAGCGGCTTGCCTTCCTCGAACTTGAGGTCGTGCACGTGTGGTTGAGCGGCGACCTTGATGCTCTCCTTCTCGACGAACTCCTGGTAGGCTTCGCGGACGAGTGCTTCCAGGGCCTCCTGCCTGATGGCATCGCCGAATTTTTTTCGTACCACGGTCGCCGGAGCTTTCCCCGGCCGGAAACCGGGGAGACGGACGGTCGACGCATATCGCCGTGCCGCCTTTTCTTCGGCGTCCTTTACGGCTTCCGCGGGAACCGAGACCTGAATGTGCCGCTCGACCCCTTCAGAAGCGCGAGGAGTGAACTCGATTTTCATGTGCGCAATATAACTGAGGGACGAAGGTATGCGCGGCACCGCACTTGCTTTTCAGAGATGCTACAAACCAATCGATAACCAGGCATTGCGCGGAGGCGATCATGGAGCTGGACACCCTGAAGGAGCTGTATGTGGAAGAACTCAAAGACCTTTACAGCGCAGAGAAGCAGCTTGTAAAGGCGCTGCCGAAAATGGCTAAGGCGGCGAACACGCCGGAACTTGCGGAAGCATTTCGGAAGCATGCGAGGGAAACCGCGCAGCACGCAGCCAGGCTCGAGCAGATTTGCCAGGAGCTCGGTGTGAGCCCGCGCGGCAAGAAATGCGTCGGCATGGAAGGACTCATCGAGGAAGGTAATGAGCTGATCAAGGAACAGCCCGATCCGGACGTGCTCGACGCCGGTTTGATCAACAAGGCTCAGCACGTGGAGCATTACGAGATGGCGGGCTACGGCACAGTGCGGACCTACGCGCGCCAGCTCGGCTTCGAGAGCCAGGCGGAGCTCCTGCAGCAGACCCTGGATGAAGAGGGAAACACCGACCA
>DATAHM010000144.1:0-16359 GCA_036263215.1 Gemmatimonadaceae bacterium | reverse complement strand
CCAGGGCCTGCAGAATGGATTGACGAATCCACCACACCGCGTACGAGATGAACTTGATGCCCTTGGTCTCGTCGAATTTGTGGGCAGCGCGAATGAGGCCGAGGTTGCCTTCGTTGATCAGATCCGAAAGTGACACACCCTGGTTCTGATATTTCTTGGCAACCGACACGACGAAGCGGAGGTTCGAGCGAACCAGGGTATCGAGTGCATCCTGATCGTTCTTCCGGATGCGCTGCGCGAGCTCCACTTCCTTCTCGCGACTAATGAGGGGAAAGACGCTTATGTCCCGGAGGTACTGGTCGAGCGATCCTTCGTCGACGGTCGATTTCCGATTCGTCGAAGCCTTCATAGCGATAGCATCATCCTCTCGAGAACGAGAGATCGGCCAGGGCTCGGGCTACGGACCTAGTGGACGATCTCTCCGAAGCGCTTCCACCGGAGATGAGTCAGCCAATCCAGCTTGTCTCCAGTTTCGGGCGCGTAGCTATAATAGACCACTATCGGCTGGCCGCGCACAAGTGAGTCGGCCACGAAGCCCCAATACCTCGAATCCGACGAGTTGTCGCGATTATCTCCGAGGACGAAGTAGTCATGAGGAGGGACGACTAACGGACCCCAGTTGTTACGCGACGGCGTGTAGTTCGACATAGCGGCGGTGCCCACCAAATACGCCTTTTGCCAGCGGAAATCATCGTCCGGTTCGTCGGCTTCGCTGGGCGTCCGCTGGATGTAGTCCTCGTTCACCGGCTTCCCGTTTCGGATCAACAGCGCGTCGCGCATCTCGAGGGTGTCACCGGGGATGCCGACAATGCGCTTGACGTAATTCAACCGCGGATCGACCGGGTATGTAAACACGATCACATCCCCCCGCCTCGGTGCATGGAGCGCCGGCAGCTTGCGACCACTCCCCGGGATACCGGCGCCGTAGACCAGCTTGTTGATGAGCAAAAAGTCGCCCTCGAACAGGGTGTGTTCCATGCTGCCGCTGGCGATTTTGTAGGCCTCGACGCCGAAGGCGCGGATAACCACAAAAAGGGCAAGCGACACCACCATGATCTTGGCCCAGTGAACGAAAAAGCTGAGCTTGCTGTTTTTTCGGCGCTGGTTTGCGAGCTCGAGTGCGTGAGCCCGTTTGTGCTCGTATGCGTCCATGATACGTCTATTTACCGCTTAGTTAGTCGGGCGTTCCGAGATAAGTGTCGATCTGGGCGCGCTGCAGGGTGCCGGAGAAATCCGCGTAGCCAACCTTGGTCTCCGAGTAGAACTCGTAGACCTCCCAGCCCCCTTCCCTGTGTCCATTGCCAGTCTGCTTGACCCCGCCAAACGGGAGATGAGCCTCGGCGCCAATCGTCGGCGCGTTCACGTAAGTGATCCCGTTGTCCAGCTCATTCAAGGCACGAAACGCGAGATTTACATCCCGCGTGTAGATCGAAGACGACAATCCATACTTCACATCGTTGTTCACCGCAAAAGCTTCATCCGCGTCCTTCACACGCACCACTGACAAGACAGGTCCGAAGATCTCTTCCTGCTCCAGGCGGCTTCCCGCCTTGACGTTCGTGAAGATCGTCGGCTCGAAGAAATTTCCCTTCCCGAGTTTCTCCGGCCGCTCGCCGCCGGTGAGAAGCTTGGCGCCTTCCGACTGTCCGATATCGATATATGTCTCGACCTTCCTGACTGCGTCTTCGTTGATTAGCGGGCCGACATCCGTACCCTTTTTCCTTCCGTCACCGAGCTTGAGAGACCTGGTACGATCCTCGAGCATGCCGAGGAATTTGTCGTGAACCTTCTTCTGTAGAATAAGACGACTGGTCGCGGTACAACGTTGCCCCGTCGTTCCAAAGGCGCCCCACAAGGCGCCTTCGAGCGCGAGATCGAGATCGGCGTCGTCCATGACGATCTGCGCATTCTTCCCGCCCATTTCGAGGGAGAGGCGCTTATGCAGCCTTCCGCAGGTCTCGCCGACAAGCCGTCCAGTATCGGTCGACCCGGTGAATGATATGAGGGGAATACCCGGATGCTCGACAATTGCGGCCCCAACCTGCTCGCCCATACCGTGGACGAGCTGAATGACCTCCGGCGGCAGACCGGCGTCCAGCAAAATTTCGACGAGCAGTGTACCGGTATGAGGAACGTCCTCTGCCGGCTTGAAGATCACCGCGTTTCCGCACAGCAGCGCTGGAAACATCTTCCAGGTCGGAATGGCCATCGGAAAATTGAACGGGCAGATGAGGCCGGCGACGCCGATCGGCCGACGAAAACTCATCGCCCACTTGTTCCGCAGCTCGCTCGGCACCGTTTTTCCAAACAGGCGCCGGCCCTCGCTCGCGGCGTAGTAAGCGGTATCGATCCCCTCCTGTACGTCGCCGCGCGTCTCGGTCAGAGGCTTCCCCATCTCGCGCGTCATTGCGTCAGCGATCTCCTCCTTCCGCTTCACCATGAGGTCGCCAACTACACGGAGCACGTCCCCGCGCGCGGGCGCAGGCGTGCGGCGCCACCTCTGGAAGCCGCGCTTAGCGCTTTCTACCGCGCGCTCGACGTCGCGTCGGTCCGACAGCGGGAATTTTCCGATCACATCGCCGCGATCGGCAGGGTTCCGGTTGTCGAAATACTCGCCGGATTCGGGCCCGACCCACTTGCCGCCAATGAAGTTGCTGAACTTTTTCATTTTTGATTCGTGAATTTGTTTGGGTTGTGTGGAATTCCGTCAGCTGTGCTCACGCGACAGTGAGTAGCGCTCGATCTTCTTGTACAGATTCGACCGCGGCATTTCAACGGCGCGTGCGGTTTCGGACACGTTCCAGTCGAACTCGCGCAGCTTGTTGAGGAGGAACGCCCTCTCCGCAGCCTCCTTGAATTCCTCGAACGTCCGGCACTGGGTGAGCGTCGCCAGGCCGGCGTCGTCGAGCACGCGCTGCCCGGACAACCGGTCGATATCGCGCGCGGAGATCTGGTTGTCCGGCGCAAGAATCAGCAGCCGCTCGACGGTATTTCTTAGCTCTCTGACGTTTCCCGGCCAGTCCAGCGCGCTCAGACGCTCCAGGGCGTCCGGCGTAAAGGTTCGCGGCGGAATTCCTTCGCGCGCAGACAAGGTTGCGGCGAAATACTGGGCGAGCGTCGGAATGTCTTCCCTTCGCTCCCGCAGCGGCGGTACGTGAATGGGCACCACGTTCAAGCGGTAATAGAGATCCTCGCGAAATTTTCCGGCGGCGATCTCGTTCTCGAGGGTTTTGTTGGTAGCCGCTATTACTCGCACGTCCACTGAGATCGGCTTGGCGCCGCCAATTCGTGTAATGACGTTGTCTTGCAGCACACGCAGCACTTTTGCCTGCGCCGCCAGACTCATGTCGCCAATCTCGTCGAGAAAGAGCGTCCCCTTGTGCGCCTGCTCAAATTTTCCGGCGCGATCGGCAACCGCACCGGTGAACGATCCCCTGATGTGGCCGAACAGCTCACTCTCGATCAGCTCGCCGGGAATCGCGGCGCAGTTCACTTCGACGAATGGCTTGTTCGCACGCGGGGACATTCTGTGGAGCGCGCGCGCGACGAGCTCCTTGCCGGTGCCGTTCTCACCCGTGATCAGGACTCGGGCCGGCGTGCTCGCGACTTTCTCGATCTTGTCCATCAAGGCCCGCATCACGGGAGTCTTCCCGACAATCTCGAACGGCGCATCGATGGATTCCTTGAGTCGCGCGTTTTCTTCCTGGAGATCGAGGTGCGAGAGAGCATTCCGCAGCATGACGAGAATGCGATCCGTGTCGAGCGGCTTCTCGAGGATCTCGTACGCGCCGAGCTGAGTTGCTTCTACGGCGGTGCGGATCGTCGCGTGTCCGCTGATCATCACAACGGTGGCGCCCGGATCGAGCTCGCGAATTTTCTTGAGCGCTTCCATTCCGTCCATGCCGGCCATTTTGACATCCAGGAATACCAGATGAGGACGGAACTTCTTGTATTCCTCTATTCCTTCCGCGGCATTCGCGACGGTCCGGACGTCGTATCCCTCATATTCCAGGAGCTGTCCCAAGGCTGCACGGATTCCTTGCTCGTCATCGATGACGAGGATCCGTCGGCTCATCGGACACTCTTGTACAGCGTGATCTTTCCGTCGGCTATCCTCACGTCTGAAATGTAAATGGGCATCACCATGGGGAGGCCGTTCGGCGCGATCCCCGGTACTTGCTTACCGTGTTTTTTCATCTCGGTGATGAGACGCGGAATGAGTCCCTGAGGAACTTGCAAACGTCCTATCTTCGCGTCCTGTACGAGGAACTCACCCAGGCCCGGCCTGAGCATGTGAATTGTCCCGCCGAGCAGAACGCTATCTCGTGAGCCGAGGAGCATGCCGAGGGTACCGAGCTGTCCGGCGCCGCCAAAATCCTTGAGGTCGACTTCCGACCGCACATAGAGTCGATCGCCCTTGATTGATGCCTCGACATCTTTCGCAGACGGCGGAAGTTGTTTTGCCACCACCAGAAAAATGTACGACGCCGCTTCGGAAGCGCTCAGATTAGCAAAGACAGGCCCGGACCGCTGTGAGAGCGATTCCACGGCTACTCGTCCGCGGTCGGCGCTTGCTTGAGAGAGCGGCTGCCACTCGGGAACGACCGCACCAGCCGCCGTTGATGACGTCGCACGTGAGCCCGCAGCGGGCTGGCGAAGATGGGTATACCAGTACCAGGCGCACACCAGCGCGATAATCAGGACCAGGCATCCTGCTCGGCGAAAGCAACCTTTCATGGGCGTAGTGACAAGGGATGGAAAGGACGGAGAATACCCTTGCACTACCCGTGCACGCTAGTCGCCTGGACCTCCGCCAAAACGTCCCCCACCCTGGCCGTCGCCACGACGCAAACCGGGTGTCTTGATGCTATCCGGCACCTTTGCCCATTGGGCAGGGGTCAGAATTCCTTTCGCGTCGTTGATAGCCTGTGTCGCGAGTTTCCGGCCTTCCGCCATCGAAGGCTGGAGCTTGGCGAAGACCGTCATCGGGTCTGGTGTCTTTACCGTCGTGTCCGCGAGCATGTTGGCGACTCGGTCAACAAGCGAGTCGGCTTTGACCTTGAATGCATCGCCGGCCGCCTGGAGTTTCGAAATCTGGTCCGCGGTGAGCTCCAGCTTCGCCGAATCGTTTGCCGCGATGATATCGAGAAATGCATTCGGAACGAGGCGCGTCATGCGCGCTTTTAGTGCGTCAGCGCTGAGACGGCCGCGCCCACCGCCGATGACGTTGTTGAATTGCTGGCGCGCCGGGTCCGTTCCGAGGGTGAGGCGCGCCTGCACTGCGAGCTGGAAGGGAATGCGAAACGCACTTCGGTTTCCGCTAGTCGCACCGAAGTGCTCGTTGACCTGGTATTGGTAGGTTTGCGACGTCGGATCGAAGCCACGCACGTAGAGAAGAGTGCGATCTGGAAATGAGGGCTGACCCCAACCGTGAAGATTGTTGCTTCCGTGCAGAAGCTGGTCGAGGCCGGTCAGCGTGTTGACCGCCGTCACGGAGATGGTAAGTCGGCGGTCGAGACCGAATCCGGCGGGTTTGATGTTCGCCTGCAGATCGAGCGCCGGAGACCATGGGCTGGAGCAGACGCTCCGCGCTGAGACTTTGTTCATCTGACTGAGGAGGCAGTCTCTTGCGCGCGGCGAAGCACTCGCGAGCAGGCGGGTCATACCGTTACCGACGGCGGTGTCTCCTGCCTGTAGCGCCATGACCGGATCGAAGACGAATGCGCGATCATTATTCGCGCGTCCATCCCCGTTTATGTCGCCGCTCACCATCGGGGAGTAATAGCTGCCCGATGTCGCGCGCGCGATCGCCGTCAGCTCGAAGGCCGGTTTGATGGGATAAGTGATCAACGCAAGGATCGAGTGACGACGAGCGTTGTCGCTCCGGCCCCACTCGGAAAGATTTGGATTCCCTGCGGTCGAGCCCGGGGTTCCACCGAAACCCTGCACCGTTCCCTGCGAGAACCCCTGCGACTGGTCGAATGAGCTGGTGAGCGTGTACGACGCGTTGAGCAAGATGCCTTTCGTCGTTATTCCGTTGAGACCAAGGGTGAGCTGTTTCGTGTTGGACGCGAGATTCGATTCGACCTGGCTTACGACGCCGTACTCCGGGTGCAACCTCGAACCGAATACTGACACCACGCCGCTCGACGGAATGATCGAATTGACGGGAGCGTACACGGGTCGATTGTTCTCATTCGCCAGGGTAAACTTGGGCGTAGCGTCCAGATTGATGTCCGTCTGGCCCGTTTGCGCCACACCGCGCGCGAAACCCGCATCGACAGAAAACGAGTAGCGATCCCAGAAGCGCCGGCTCAAACCCAACGATGCGCGCCAGGCCCGCGGCGCCTCGAAATCGGGGTCGAACACCGTGACGTTCCGGCGCTGGTTCGCGAAGGTCGGTGTCCCGCCATTGCACGTGGTCGGAATTGTCGACGGGTCATTCAGATAAGCGCTCCAGTCGGGCGTAGGCGCCGCGGCTCCGACACAGGTGAGAAGGGACTGACCGTTATTCAGACCCGTTGCGTTGAGCGCCGTAGAAAAAAGTTGCGCCGGGGCGGTACCGCGGAACTCGCCAACACCACCGCGCACCGTGAGCGGCGGCGGACCGAACTGCGACTCCCCGACAAACCAGGTAAATCCCGCTCGCGGACTGAGATGGGTCTCCGAGGGAAGGTCGTCAGTGCGTCGCCCGAAGGTCGCTTCCACATCCGGGTTGTAGTCAGGCTTATCAGGGTACCGCGAGCCTTCGAGCCTCAGTCCATAAATTACCTGGAACTGCGGCTTAACACGCCACGAATCGCCGAGGTAGAGTGCGAGATTGTCGGTGGCGGATTGACGGTCGCGGGCGAAAAGGGTGCGAGTGAATTGCGTGGGCGTCCCGGCTTCGAAGTCCGCCAGCGAGTTAAACGTGAAAGTCCCGAATGCGTTGGGCACGAAGCCGATCGAGCTCCGCTGCTCGTTGACGAGCCCGCCCAGCTTGAAACGGTGGCCGCCGGCGGTGGTTAGACGCGAAATCTCATCACTTACCTCGAGAAGACTCGAATGCGTTTCCTGAGGGAGTGACGGATTGCCGCCGAATTGAAGGGTGGAGATTGCGCTCGTTCCATCGTCGAGCACGGATGCCACGACAACTCGCCCGTCTGGAACGGAGAGATAGCCCTCAGTGTTCCGGTTGTCGACGGACCGGTATCCCCTCAGCTCATTGATGAACATTCCCATATGCGAGGTCAGCGTCATCATACCGCCGCCACCGGACCCTTTGAGATCGCCGCCGGTGTGCGGTAGCGCGAGCGCGTTCAGTCGGGAGCCGAGCTGCGTATTTCCTCGCCAGTCGCCGCGCAGCGTTAGCGAATGATCGTCCGCAAGGTTGTAGTCCACACGCACCAGCGCCGACGTGTTGTCATTGAGCCGCTGATCCGGCGCAAGAGGCGAGGTCAGGGGCAGTCCAAAGCGCTGAACGACGTCCAGAAATCTGCTGACCGAATCGGGATTGGTGCCCAAGCGCTCGAGGGTCAACGGATCCGCCGCTAGAAGGGAAAGCAGCGGATCGGTGCGACGAGAAAAAGTCAGCGCGCCGAACGCGAACAGTTTGTCTTTTACGAGCGGCCCGCCTGCGCCAAAGTTCACCTGGTTCTGAGTGTACTCTTGGCCGAATGCCGCACTGCTGTCGATGGCGAATTCGAGACTTGGATCGCGATGCGAGTAGCTGAACGCGCCCTGCAGATTGTTGGTCCCACCGCGTGTCGTCGACGCGACCTGCCCGCCGGTGAATTGACCACGCGCGACGTCGTAAGTACTCGTGACGACCCGCGTGTTGCGCACCGCCTCCTGCGGAACGCTGCCAGCACCAAAGCTCAAGCCGTCAAGAGTGATACTGTTTTGATTCGCAGGCTGGCCCGCTACTGAGAAAGACGCGTTCGTCGTGTCGGTGCCCGGGACCGCTATCACGCCCGGTGCAAGGGCGGCGAGCGCAGCGAGATCGCCCGCATCGACGGGCAGTCGGTTTACGAGATTTGGATTCAGATTGCGCTCGGTGCTCCCTGGTTCGGGGCGCTGCGCAGCGTTGGCGCGACGCGCTGGCGCTCGCACCTGGACTGTAGCCAGTTGCGTAGCGATCGGCGCCATCTGGATGTCGGTAATGAGTCGGTCTTCATCTCCCTGGCGAGAGATCGTGCGCGTAACCGGCGCCTGACCCACAGCGCGCACCGAAAGTCGGTAGCTGCCCCCTCCGTCCGGAAAGACTATCGTGTACCGGCCGTCGGCATCGGTCGTTTTGCCGCGCGTAATTCCCGTCTCGAGCGAGGTCGCTTCGACGCGCGCGTTTGCAATCGCCTGGCTGTCTGCACCCGCGACGCGTCCCATCAGGATGTCTGTGGTCGATCCAACCTGCGCTTGCGCAGACGGTATGAATGCAAGGAACGCGAGAACGGCGGTTCCCGCGATAGCGGCAGCCTTCGACTTCATGTCCGAGCTCTCGAATGTACAGTACGTGACGGGGTCGTTCACCCTTTTTAAGTACGATCACGCACCGTGCAATGTTGGGAGCGGCGCAACAGACGTAGCCTGTGGCCTCGCGGTCGGCCGGTAGCGCAATGCCTCTCCGATGTGCTGTGCGGCAATCGCTTGTGCCGCCTCGAGGTCGGCAATGGTCCGCGCGACTTTGAGAACTCGATGATAACCTCGAGCTGACAGGCTGAGCCGTTCCGCGGCTGTCTGCAGCAAGGTTCGCGCGTCGGGATGGATCTGGGTGTTTGAATCGAGCCAGCGGCCGCTTGCGTACGCGTTGCAGGAGACGCTGCGCGAGTTTGCGAATCGTGTGCGCTGCGCAGCCCGCGCACGCTCCACTCGGCCGCGAATAATGCAAGATGCGTCGCCCGTGCTCGCACCACTCAGCTCCCGAAGCGCGACGGCCCCCACGTTCACGTGCATGTCGATGCGGTCTGCGAGTGGCCCCGAGATCCGAGCCGCGTATCGATCGATGTCACTCGCCGCGCAATTGCATCCGCCGCTGGGGTCTCCCGCCTTTCCGCATGGACACGGGTTCGATGCTCCGATGAGAGTAAACCGTGCAGGATAGGTCACGGCTTGCGCTGCTCGCGCAATCACGACCCTCGCGTCCTCCATGGGCTGTCTGAGTCCATCGAGGACATGACGCGGAAACTCGAGCATCTCATCGAGAAAGAGCACTCCATTGTGCGCGAGGCTCACCTCGCCGGGGCGCGGAACTGGTCCACCGCCAATGAGACCCGCGGTCGAGATCGTGTGGTGCGGCGCGCGAAATGGCCGCACCCCTTTCGCGACACTGCTGGTATCAAGCACTCCCGCGACGGAATGAATGGCGATGACTTCCAGAGCTTCGTCTTCAGTAAGCGCCGGCAGAATGGTCGGCAGTCGCCGTGCAAGCATGGTCTTACCAGCGCCGGGAGGCCCGACCAGCAACACGTTGTGTCCGCCCGCGGCGGCAACTTCCAGTGCGCGCTTCGCAGTCTGCTGTCCGATAACGTCCGAGAAGTCTGCCGGGTCCGCGCTTACCTCCGCGATCATCGTCGGAGAGGACGACACGCTCAAACTTCCATCGCGAAGCTCTTGCACCACATCCCGGAGACAAGCGGGCGCAGAGAGGCGTTGCGAGCTGACTCGAGACGCCTCGGCGACGTTCATCGCGGGTAGGACGAGAACAGACACGCCGGATCGGAGTGCGTGCCTCGCTACGGATAGTGCGCCTCGCACCGGGCGCAGCGCGCCGTCCAGTCCGAGCTCTCCGACGAAAAGCAGATTGTCGAGTGCCGATGCTTCCAGCTGGCCGGTCGCGACGAGAAGGCCAAGTGCGATCGGCAGGTCGTACGCGGTTCCGTCTTTTCTGATATCCGCCGGAGCCAGGTTGATCGTAACTCGGCGCGGAGGTACGTCGAATCCCGAATTGAGCAGCGCGGCGCCCACACGCTCGCGGCTTTCCTTGACGGCGCTAGCGGCTAGCCCGACGATCGTCCATTGCGGAAGTCCATTCGCGGCATCCACTTCGACGATGACTTCGTACGCGTCGATGCCAACCAGAGCGGCTGAGCGAACGGCGGCGAGCATTCCCGAGAATAATGCTCACCGCCGATAGAGAGAAACCGTTACCAGGCGCCCAGGATCAAACACACGCGCCGCGCGTCACCAAATGTGCGGCACGCTCGATTCGGGGCGCACCATCGGATCGCCAGGTTTGCAATTGAACGCTTTTGCAAAGGCCGGCATGTTCGAGACGGGTCCGTTGGTACGCCACTCCGCGGGCGCGTGGGGATCCACAGTCACGCGTGTCCGCAGCTGTTCTGGCCGAGTGTGCTCGCGCCATGATTGCGCGTACGCAATGAAGAAGCGCTGCTCTGGCGTAAAGCCGTCGATGTTCGTGCGCTGACCCTCTCTCGCGAGCGCTCGCTCGAGTGCGTCGTATGCCGTCAGGAGGCCACCGTAATCCGCGATGTTCTCGCCCAGAGTCAGCTTGCCGTTCACGTGCAGCGTATCGACCTGCACGTAACCCGCGAACTGGTCCACGACTCGCTGGGCCTGCTCATTGAAGCGCACAGAGTCGTCCGCGGCCCACCAGTCGCGGAGATTCCCTTCCGCGTCGTAGTGGCGCCCCTCGTCGTCGAAGCCGTGCGTCAGCTCGTGGCCAGCCCAGCTTCCCCCTAGCGAGCCATAGTTGGCAGCCATGTCGCCCGAGGCATCGAATGTCTGTGGCAGCAGCGCGCCGGCCGGAAAAACCATTTCGTTGACCGAAGGATCGTAGTAAGCGTTGACAGTAGGAACCGTCATGCTCCACTCGGTTTTGTCCACGGGCTTGCCGGGACGGTTGATGACGCGTTTCCACTCGAACTCGTTCGCACGGAATACGTTGGGAGCGAAAGCGCCGTTCTCCACGTCGAGAGCGCTGTAATCCCGCCACCTATCTGGGTACCCGACTTTCTCGTTCATGCGCGCGAGCTTGCCGAGGGCATATTGACGCGTCGAGTCGGACATCCAGGAAAGATTCATCAACCTATTCCGAAACGAGGCGCGAATGTCATCGATAACCTGCTTTGCTTCGGCCTTCGCCTTCGGCGAAAAGGTCTTTTCGACGTAGGCTTGGCCGAGTGCCTCGCCCAACTGGTTGTCGGTTACGCGGAGACATCTCTTCCACCGCGGTAGCATCTCTTTCGCGCCCGAATAAAGAGACCTGTACGCGAAATCCTCCTGTGCAAAGTCGCTGCTGAGCCATGGCGAAGCAGTGGCTAGCAAGTGATAACGCAGATACGCGCGCCAATCCTCGAGCGGAACTGATTCCACGAGCTCGCCTGCCCGACGTAGAAAAGTCGGCTGGGCCACGTTCACATACGCAACGGGAGCTGTCATCCCGGCGGCGCGGAAGAATAACGGCCAGCTGATCCCGCCCGACATCTGTTGAAGATCCGAAAGTGCGGTCTTGTGATAGATCGCGTTCGGATCGCGCTGTTCCACTCTAGTCATCGACGCCTTTGCCAGCTCTGTCTCCAGAGCCATCACACGATTGGCGTCTTCAGAAGCAGCGGCAGCGGTTTCTCCCGCCAGTGCAAGCGTCGCAGCGACGTGCGCTACGTATTTATGGCGGAGCGAGTCCGACGCTGGATCCGTCTTCGTGTAGTAGTCCCGGTCCGGCATTCCGAGCCCACCCTGGGTGATCCACACCATGTAGTGCGCGGCGTCCTTCGGATCAGCGTTCGGGAAAAAATTGAAGAGCGCGTTGCTGCCAGTTTTCTGGAGCGTTGCGATCTCGCGAAGCAGCTGCGGACGTGTGCGGATTGCATTGATCGCTTGCAGGTACGGCTTGACCGGCGATACGCCTTCGCGCTCGGCGCGAGCCGAATCCATGCAGCTCGCGTAGTATCGTCCGAGCTTTGCCACGGTACTGTTCGCGGGCTTCGTGTGTCGACCAGCCATCGCGTCCTCGAGCACCGACCGAACGACGAGTTCGTTTGCGTCCGTCATTTCCTTTCCCACCCCTGACGTCGAGAACGCAGCCGGAATCGTGTCGTGTTTTATCCACTCGCCGTTTGCATAGGCGAAGAAGTCCTGGCACGCGCTGACGCTCTTATCGATGTACGCCGGGTCGAAAACCTTGAGGCGAGGTGGTACGGGCACAACTGAAACGGTAGAAGTCTGCTGCGCGTCCACGGCGACGGCGACACTGAACGCAAGGAGAACAAGGGCTGCGATTCGAACGTTTGACATGTAGGCGCGATTGTAGGTGGGAACGGGTACACGGAAAATGTTGAGCGTGTTCACTTGCCACAAGCGCGCAACGCCATCCAGAGGTGTCGTTCTCTCAGCGCGTGATCAACACCGGGGACTGAGATGCAAAAAGGCGGGGCGCCCTTTCGGGACACCCCGCCCTTGCCTCTGACCGATCCTCTTTTGAAGGACCGGTCAGAGAAGGTGCTTACTCCTGCGGCGGAGCGACGATCCGGTCGCTGCCGACGGTCACGATACGGAAGTCATCGCGACGGTTCTGCTGCCAGCAGGCTTCATTGTGCTCGGTGCAAACCGGGCGCTCCTCGCCATAAGACACGAGGTCGAAGCGATCTGCCGCAATGCCGTGGTCAACGAGGTACCGCTTGGCAGAGGCCGCACGGCGCTGGCCGAGGGCCAGGTTGTACTCGTCGGAGCCACGCTCGTCAGCGTTACCCTCGATACGGATTCTCATCCCCGGGTTAGCCTGCAGCCACGGAACCTTGCGATCGAGTGTAGCAGCCGCATCTGATCTGATCGTCGACTTGTCGAAGTCGAAGTAGATCGGGCCAGTGATCGCGGTCGTATCGATTGTTGCCACTACCGGTGCCACGCAATTCGGGTCAGTCGCCAGAATGTTCGAGTTATACTGGCACATTGCCGGCGGTGGCGGTGGTGGGGGCGGCGGCGGCGGCGCAACGCAGTTCGGGCTCGAAGCAGGAATGCTCTCGAGGCCGGCGTACGTGCACATAACCTCCGGACGCGCACCACCGAGCAGGAAGCTCAGTCCGGCACGAGCATGAATGTTCATGTTCGCGCTTTCCTTGTGACTCGGCATGTAATCAATCACGCCGTCAAGTCGAAGCGCGGTGCGGTTGGCAATGCCGAGACGAATTCCGGCAAGCCCACTTGCACCGTAGTTGTAGGTGTAATCGAGGTTGTTGTTGTTGTCGTTCTCGAATCGATAGCTCGTGCGAGTGCCGCCTGCGCCAAGAATGAACTGGCTCTGATGGCCCATCATGCGAGCAAATGGGAAGTTGTAATTGAGGCGAACGGCGAAGGCATGCGCATCAACGCCTGTTACTCCGTTGTTCGGCGTAAGGTCGTTGTCCTCCGGCGCGTAATAACCATCTCCTTCAAGCTCCCAGCGCGGATCGGAGAGGAAAACTCCGAGGCGACCGCCGTATCCGAGACCATCCTTCGCTATCGCGTAGTTGTCGCGGCCGGCGTTATCGTCGAAAAAGCTCCACTGCACGAAACCACCCAGCTCAACGGTGCCGGGAAGCGGCGCGTCGAGATTGTCCCACCAGACGTACGGGGCCCACATCACCGGATTTCCAGTGCTGGTCGCGCCGCCGAAAAGGTTGTGAAGGTCGGGAGAAAGCTGAAGTCCGGCTTGCGCGCCGAAGTCAAACTTGCCGCCGCTGGCAGGGAGGTAGTTGACGAGTCCGTCTACGCGAAGCGCGACGCCCCCGAAGCCGAGATTGAAGCCGGCAAGACCATTGGCGCCAAATTGGTAAGTCTGCGAGTTGCCGAACTCATCATCGGTCCGGAAATTCTCGAGCACCCCGCCTGCCCCGATGTGGAACGAGGGCATGTTGCCGAGCGGGAAGCTATAAACGAGGCGCGCAGCCAGATAGCTGGCCTTGATGTCGACGTCGCCGGGATCGGACTTCGCCGGAGTGTAAGCCCCGTCAGCTTCGACGTTCCAGTTGGGCGCGATGAAAGCACCGACTCTCCCGCCATAACCCCAGGAGTTGCCGAAATCCGTGCTCAGACCCCACTTGCTATCAAAATGCGTCCACGTGCCGAACCCGCCCACCAGCAACGTACCGGGCGACTGTGCCGCCGCCGTTCCGCCGAGGAGCAAGGCCGTCATCGCGCAGACGGTCCAACTTCTTCTCAACATGATTGTTTCCTCTCTAAAGGTGGAGATACAATGCAGCGGTTACCGCGGTCGCGCGTTGCGTCCTGAGGCAGGATGCATGCCCACCGAGCCCTTTAAAGCTCTCCAGGCCGCCCCCGCCTCACAACCGCGCAAACTAACAACTCTTTGCCGAGGCGCTAGTCATACGCTTCTGCAGTTCAGCGCAACAAACATTCGTCACGCCCCGTTGATGTACAGTAATGGCAACCGTTCTCGTCGTGGCCGAACGGCTTGCAAGTGCCACGCCAGTTACGGCCTCTTTTACGAAACCACTCGGCGCCACCAGGAGCCGCGTTGCCGCGCGAGCACTTTGTCACTTGCCAGCTTCCACGCATGCTGCATCTCCTCGCCATCGACAAAGCGGTCATCGGCGCGCGGCGCAAATGCTTTTCGGAACCAATTGCAGATCGGCGTGGGAAACATATCCAGGTCAGCGCGCTCGCCAAGCTGACGCGCCAGAATCTGTTTCGCGTCGTCGTCGCCAAACGGCACAACCCCCGTCAGCACGAAATACACGATGGCGGCGAGAGCGAAATAGTCCGCAGCCGGTCCCTGGAGCTCGCCCAGGAGCTGTTCGGGCGCGGCAAACGCCGGTGTTCCCGTGGTTCCCGGCGCATCTTCACCCGTCACGTTTGCTATTCCAAAATCAGTGATGCGCCAACGCTGATAACGGTCGATCAGAATATTTTCAGGCTTCAAATCGCGATGCAAAATCCCATTTGCGTGCGCCACTATGAGCCCGTCGAGAACCTGCTCCACCTGCTGCGCAATCTCGCCCAGCTGACGCGGTCCTGACCGCTGCACCAGACTTGCGACGCTCCCTTCCTCCGCGAGCTCCATCGTATACCAGGACAATCCCCCGCTCGAATCCCAGTCATAGATCGGGACAATCGATGGATGCGCCAGCTGCGCGGCGAGTTTCGCTTCGCGCCAGAAGGCGCGGACCGCCTTATCGTCGCGCGCTATTGCCGGGTGCAGCGCTTTCAGGGCAACTTCGCGCTCCAGAGACAGGTCCCGAGCACGCCACACCGTTCCAAACGCACCGCTGCCAAGTTTTGAAAGGATCTCGTAATCATCTCCGACAGCCCATCGCATTCTGGCCTCGGCGGATTCATTGACGGTTCGATCGGGCTCGCCTCTCACCATGACAACGGTGCGCGCGGGATCGCCACGTTCCACGACGCGCAGCAGAACCGCCAGCGACGGGAAGCGGTCCGCGGGATCAACCGACAGCGCACGGTCAATCGCCGTGGCAAGGGCTTCGGGAGTTTCCGGACGGACGAGCTTGACCGGGGGGATTCCCTGTGCCGGGGGCGTCTCCCCTGTGAGCGCCGTGAAGCACATGGCCGCCAACTGCCACTGATCGCTGGCGGGTGTAGGTACCCACTCGTTCGACTCCCACTCCGGCGGCATAGGTAAGAGCTCGGCTCGCATGGGTCGCGAGGCCTCGGCAGATCGGATTTCGAGCGGGCCGTTTCCCGGCCGAACACCCGGCGGGATTGCCGCTCGAGGCACCGCCCACTGCCACTCTAACATCCACAGCCGGCCAGTAGGAGTCGTCCAGAGGGCATCGCCGTTCAAGCCGCCGTGCGCCAACCCCATCTCGTGCAGGTACGAAAGTGTCGAACAACTGCCTCGGAGGAGCTGGAACACGTACGGAATATCGGCCAGGCCCAGTCGCGCCAGCCGAGCGCGTACCGTTTCACCGGTAATCCAGCGCCGCAAATAGCCCGGGCCGCGCCTGCCCTCTCGATACGAGGTCCAGTAGTGGTAGGTAGTCGGAATGGATGGATGGCTCCGTTGCGCGAGCTGTCTCGCTTCCTCGAAAAGCCAGGCGCTATGCTCAGGGTCAGGGGCCGTCACCAGCGACAAGGACCGGCCCAGAGCATCCACGACCTCCTGATAATGCCGGTAGTCGCCGATCATTCCACCGGGCCCCCACGACCAGTCGGGCGGTAGCTGCCAGTCCGCGATGTGTGGAGGAAGGATCTTGGTGGCCCGTGGCGTTACGACCCCGCGGTTCACAGGGTTCATGCCTGGCCTCGTGCAAGTACGATCATCACTCTTGTGCCCCTGCCCTCTTCGCTGGTGATTCCGATTTCCCCGCCCCAGGCCTCGATCAGTCGACGGCTCACGGCGAGACCCAGGCCGCTCCCCGTTGTGCGGGTTGAGAAATGTGGCTCGAATATTCGCGGCAGCACAGC
>DATAHM010000143.1:0-4395 GCA_036263215.1 Gemmatimonadaceae bacterium | reverse complement strand
TCCGCAGTGCCGTTGGTCAAATCGTCCGCGATGCAGTTGTCCGCACTCCGCAGCAGTTTCGAGCCCGCCAGTTACGGGTAAAGCAGCGACCTAAGTCCGCAATCCGCAATCAGTCAGGATTCAGGACAGTCACTGCTTGATGACCCAGACCTTGATCTCGGGATGGACGTCGGCGTGGAGACGGATAGGGACGCGATAAACTCCGAGTGCGCGAATGGGCTCATGGAGCTCGATCTGACGCTTCTCGAGGTGGAATCCCTGGGCCTCCAGTTGGTGCGCGATGTCGGCTGACGTAACGGATCCGAATAGTTTGCCTTCGTCACCAACTCGTGCTGAAAAGGTGAGCGAGACCTGCTCGAGCTTGGTAGCCAGCTCGGATGCTGAGCCGCGGCGTTCCTCTTCGGCCTGCTCCAGACGTTGACGCTCCTGCTCGATCCTGCGCCTGTTACCCGCGGTCGCTTCGTAAGCGAAGCCTCGGGGCAGGAGATAATTTCGCGCGTAGCCGGCGGAAACTTTCACAATGTCGCCCGGATGCCCGAGCTTCTCCACAGCCTGTCTGAGTATGACTTCCATTGGTGAGCTTTCCTTCAGTAATCGTTGAGAATGTGTGGTAATTGTAGCACAAAAGAGTCGTATTTCGCAGCACTAGCCTGGCCGGGCGCGTCGCCTCAAATCCAACCATGTGTCGCCGAGGCCTAGAGCAAGCGCGAGTATTCCGAGCATCACGCAAACCTGCGGAATCAGGCTGAGGATAATGATCACCGCGTAGCGGCCGCGTGCAATCCACGCGAGAACTCCGACGCCCCGCAGCAGGTAGAGCCCGCCAAAGAAGATGAGCAGGTTGAATCCGGCGTTCCTTCCTTCGGCAAAGGCGGGGAGCAGGCATAGCGTCGCGCCAACAGCGACTCCCCAAACAAGCTGATCGTTGAATCGAAACTCGGTGAGCGGGCCGAGCGTCGGTCCGATTTTGACCCGAGAAAGGCGATCGTAGACGCCCCAGCCGAGGGCGAGCGCCGCAAGTGACTCGAGGGCGAGCAAGGCAGGGAGCAGGTTCGCGGTACGGTCGGGCATCTCCCGCATCACCCCTTCCGATTCCTCGTTCCAGGTCTCGAGAGCGGGAACTCTACTCGCGAGCTGCCGCCACTCGGGAGTCGCCATGCCCTGCTGAAGCTGACTGATCGTCGCGGAGGCACGCCTGGTGAGCTCCTCGCCGGCAGCGTGATGAAATCGCGCAATCCCGCTCGGTGTTCCGAGAGCGATGGTAAAGGCGACGATTGTAGCGACGCCGACGGCAGACAGTGCCCTCAGAAAGAATGGCGTACCCAAGTTCCAGAGAATGCTGAGCAAGCCAAAGCTTGCAGCAAGGAGTATGGCCCACCCGCGAGCCATCTGATCGTAAGGGGTGCCGGGCGATCCCGCGGGATGCACGAGAATCCACGCCGCAACCGCGAGCAGAATGATCGGCAGAGCGGCGCGACCGCCGAGTTTCCATCCCAGCATTGCGCAAACTGCGAGTATCGGCACCAGGAGGAGGAGGGGCTGCGTAATCGGCAGCATCAGCTCCAGAAAAGGCAGCTGCGGAAGAATCAGAAACGCGGCGAACCCCCACAACAAAGGCCGCCACGATTTTTTCTGGACCTGGGTCGTGGCGGCCTCAGGCATCTAGGCCTGATGCCCGCGGATGTACGGAATGAGCGCGAGAAAGCGTGCTCGCTTGATCGCCGTTGACAATTGGCGCTGGTGCCTTGCGCACGCTCCACTCAATCTCGAAGGAAGAATTTTCCCCTGGTCTGTAATGAAGCGTCCGAGGGTTCTGTCGTCCTTGTAGTCGATCCACCGGACTCGACTCTCGCAGAATGGGCAGCTTTTCTGTGGTCTTCTCATCGATCAATCCTCGTCGTCATCGTCGTCGTCACGCCGTGTCGCCGCGGCAAGCTCTTCCTCGGACTGCGGCGGGGCACCAACTTCGTGCTCGTGCAGCGTGATGAGGTAGCGAATGACACCATCGTCGAGCTTGAGGGCGCGCTCGTACTCGGGCAGGGTCGCGGGTTCCGCGGTGAACTTCGAGACGACGTAATAGCCGTTCTCGCGCGGCCCAATGGAGTATGCCAGCTGGCGGCGACCCCAATGTGCGACTTCGGGCTGCTCGGTCGCCCCGAGCATTCCGTGGAAGCGGTTGATTTTGTCGGTGATGGCGGCGTCTTCGAGGGTAGAGTCGAAGATGTAAACCGCCTCGTAGGTGCGAGGCACTGGCAATCCTCCTTTTGGTCGTGAGCCGCCTCCCATTGGTTGCCTGAATGGGAGGAAGGTGTGAAGGCCGCGGCGCGGCCGTTGTGAGAGGCTGAAGTTAGCCGCGTCAGAGCGGGTAATCAACTCTTTGCCGGCTTTTTCTCGATGGAGTGGGGCAACTGTCGAGCCTTTTTCTGCGGCGAGGTACCGTTGTTGCCTACCCGCATGGCTGGCGTGCCCACTGTCGGTGCACGAACCAAAATACGGGCAGCACTACGGAGGATGGACCAGTATGACGAGATGGAAAGCAGCGCAGTTTCTCGCGGTAGCTTTTGCCGCTGCGGGGGCGATGACGGGCTGCAGCAAGACGAACAACGGTGCCGCTGATTCGACGAGCGCCATGTCAACGACCACGACCACGACGGATTCGACGGCGATGTCGGGTGGCACGAATACCGGAATGAGCGCGGGCACCACTGCGGGTAGTAGCACCACTCCCACGACCGGCACCTCGAAGGATTCCGCGAGCCGGACGTCGAGCGGGACGAGACGCTAGGCTTCCGCACTCGAGAAGGCTGCCGGTCGGCCTTCCCGAGTGCGAGGTTCGCGGCCGCCCGCCCACCGCGTTGGAGTAGCCGTTCGCCGATTAGAACCGGCCTGCGGCTATGAGAGGCTTACTCCGCCAGTGAGATGCGCCAATGTTGCCCGTGCGCTCTCCCGGAGGTTACATGCGCAACACTGTAAGCCTCGCCGTTGGAATCGCCGCGGCGGCAACTCTCGTATTAGCGGCGGCAAGCTGTGGCTCTGACACCACCGCGCCCGTCAACAAGCATTACATCGCCAACCTGTCGCCAGCCAACGAGGTTCCTGCAAAGACGACGACGGGAACCGGCGTGGTCACGTTTGTCGATCTTGGCAATGAGATTGACTGGACGATGACCCTAACCAACATGCAGGACGTCCGCGCTTCGCATATTCACGGGCCCGCGACCGCCGGTGCCAATGCGCCAGTCATTATCAATCTGTTCCTGCCCAATTTCCCCCCCGAAACGGGAACGCTCAACGGACAGGTCGCGCACGGCAGCATCACCAACGCGAACAACTCCGCGATTTCGCTCGATTCGTTACGGGTACTGTTCAACAACGGCAACGCCTACGTGAATGTTCACACGGCGGCAAACCTGGGCGGTGAAATTCGCGACCAGGTACACCCGACACCGTAAGCGTAATTAGCGCTAGACGTTGAATCGGAAAAGGAGTACGTCCCCATCCTGGACGACGTACTCCTTGCCCTCCGACCGGACAGCTCCTTTTTCGCGTGCGCCTTTCCAGCCGTCGTTCTGGACGAACGAGTCATATGCGACGGTTTCGGCTCGAATGAATCCGCGCTCGAAATCGGTGTGGATGACGGCGGCTGCTTTCGGCGCGGTGTCGCCTCGGTGAATGGTCCAGGCGCGAACCTCCTGCTCTCCGGCCGTGAAATAAGTCTCGAGCCCGAGGAGCCTGTAACCCGCGCGTATCAGGCGGTCCAGACCGGCTGACTCGAGCCCGAGGGACGAAAGGAAATCCGCCCGATCCTCTGGCGGGAGCTCCGCCAACTCTGCTTCGATTTTGGCGGAGAAGGGAACCACATCCGCCTGCTCTCCACTTTTTTTGACGGCGTCGCGCAGCGCGCGCAGGTGCGGGCCTTCATCACCAGCTAATTCGACGTCGCTCACATTTGCCGCGTACAGCACGGGCTTTACCGTCAGCAAAGTCAGCGGCGCGAGCACCGCTTTTTCATCGGCCGTAAGCCGGGCCTCCCAGAGGCCTTTCCCATCCTTCAGAAATCCATGGGCTTTCTCGAGGACAGGAAGCTCCGCCTGCGCTTCCTTGTCGCCTGTGCGCGCCGACCGCCGGATCTTGTCCAGACGCTTCTCGAGCGATGCGAGGTCGGCGATTGCCAACTCGAACTCGATGACTTCGCGATCACGCACCGGATCGACGGCACCCATGACATGCGTTACATCGGGATCCTCGAAGCACCGCACGACGTGGACTATCGCGTCTGTCTCGCGAATGTTCGAAAGAAACTTGTTGCCAAGACCTTCACCTTCCGCCGCGCCCTTCACGAGACCCGCGATGTCGACGAACTGCACGACGGCAGGGACTGTTTTTTTGGGCTTC
>DATAHM010000142.1:0-12081 GCA_036263215.1 Gemmatimonadaceae bacterium | reverse complement strand
GTCATTATGCGCGAGATGTAGGCGAGCAGGGACGGGATCGAGAAGACCATCTCGCTGCTTTTCCCCCGCTGTCGCTCAACGCCATTCACTCTCGTGACGACGCTCAGACCGTCGAGGTCCGGAAGCTTTGACGACTCCTCTCCCAGAGGACAAAAGGTATCAAAACCCTTGGCTCTCGTCCATTGTCCGTCAGTCTTTTGCAGGTCGCGCGCGGTAACGTCATTCACCGCTACGATGCTCCTGATTCCGCGGACAGCATCGTTCTCGGAAGCACGTCTCAGGGTCTTCCCTATCACGACGCCAATTTCGCCTTCGTGCTCTACTTTCGTGGACGCGGCAGGAAGGGCAATCGCTTCCCCATCCCATACCACACTCGAAGGTGGCTTCAGGAACAGCAGTGGCTCTTTCGGCACTTCGTTGCCGAGCTCTCTCGCGTGCTCCCGGTAATTGCGACCGACGCAGACGATCTTTCCGGGGCGATACTTTGCTGACGGCATCTCAGTTGGTCACGAATAAAAGTCCTGGAGTTGCTTGACGATCGTCTTCCACGGTCCGAACACCCGACGCGCTGGAGGAAGATCTCTCAGTAAAGTTCTGCCGTAGCCTTTGTTCACCGCGCGCGGATCTACTAGCACGATAACACCGCGATCGGTTGCCGTGCGGATCAATCGTCCAAACCCCTGCTTCAATCTGAGGGCGGCGTGCGGCACCATGTATTCCGCGAACGCGTCGCCCCCACGCTCCACTATTGCCTCACAGTGCGCAGCAGTCACCGGCTCGCTCGGCACGCGGAATGGAAGCTTCGCGATCACCAGACCCCGTAGGGCACGGCCGGGCACGTCGACTCCTTCCCAGAATGAAGACGTCCCGAGCAGCACCGCACGCTCGGATTCGCGGAATTTCCCGAGCAGAGCGTCGCGGGTGTCGTCACCGTGCACGTAGAGGGGACGCGAGCGCTCCACGCCGCGTGCGCGCAGTTCAGCCGCCGCGGCGCGCACATCCTTGTGGCTCGTGAAGAGCGCGAAAATTCCTCCATCGCACGCTGCAGTGACGTCGATGATGCTTCGTACAACCGCCTGCAAATGTCCTGACGCGTCGACGTTTGGGGCCGGCGCGTCGGTCGGCACCATGAACAGTGCGTGAGTGGAGTACTCGAAGGGCGACGGGAAAATCTCGGTCACGACATTGTCCAGCGCATCGACGCCGAGACGTTGGGAGAGAAATTCAAAGCGCGCGTCGCTGGTGAGCGTTGCGCTCGTCAAGATCGCAGTGTCTACCCGGCTGAAAAGGTCCTCGCGAAGGATCGGCGCAAGATCGAGCGGCACCGACATCACCGCGACGTTCCCTTCTCTTCCACGCAGCTCGATCCACCTCACCATCGGCTCACCCGCCGGGGGCCGTAGAGTGCTTTCGAGCGCCAGTGCCGTGGCCTCGAGGCGGCGTCCCACTGCTCCCATTTCCGCGATCAGCGGTAGCACTGCTTCATCCGGCTTCCGAGCGCTTTCCATGCGCGTGCGCACCATTTCGAGACCGGACTTCAGCATGTGGATCTCGCCGAGCAAGTCCGTGAGGGCGACGTTTAGCCCGGCCGACCAGATCGGATCCCTGGCGAAATCTCCAGTAAGCCGCCGCACTGATTCGCCATGGAACTGCAGATAGGTGTGCAGCAGGTCGAATAGGTAGTTTGCCTTCTCGCGTGCCGCCTCGAGCGTCGGAACCAGACTCTTTCGCACGATATCGAGGCTCGCTGTATTCAACAGATCCGGCGCCGCAAGCAGGCGCACTTCGAGCGCCGCGAACAAACCACGGCCGACGCGGCCGCCGGGGCCGGTCCGGAGCAACCGGGCAAATAACTGCTGGAGTCCGCGCCTGCTTGCGGAAGTGCCAAGATGTGCGGCCGCGGCGTCTTCGATGTGATGTGCCTCGTCGACTACCAAGCGAGAATATGCAGGGATGACAGCGGTCTCTTCCCAATTCTGCTGTACACGTCTCACCGCGACATCCGACATCAACAGATGGTGATTGACGACCACCACGTCCGCTTGCGCCGCGGCACGGCGCGCCTGAAAGAGAAAGCATTTTCCGTAATGCGGACACGCTGACTTTCGGCATAGATCCGGTTCGGCAGCGATCTCGTCCCAGACTTCAGGACGCGGCGGCGAGGGGAGATCGGATAACGAGCCGTCCGTCGTGCCGTTTGCCCACTCTCCGATGGTCTCGAGCTCCGCGCGCGCATCGTCACCGAGTAGCGCGGAAGCCAGCAGCCGGCTCTGGGCGAGCCTGAGTAGGCAGAGATAATTACGCCAGCCTTTGAGAAGAGCGAAGCGCACCGGCTGCTCTCCCTCGAAAGCCGACGCAAGAAACGGCAGATCCTTGCGGACGAGCTGCTCCTGCAAGTTGATGGTGTTCGTCGACACAACGGTTCGCTGCTTGTTGGCGGCCGCCCACCGAAGGGCGGGAACGAGATACGCGAGCGACTTGCCGACGCCGGTGCCGGCTTCGAGCAACCCGACGCCGCCGTCGTTGTAGAGGTCGGCAACCACTCCGGCCATCTCGCGCTGGCTCTCGCGGTTCTCGTATTGGCTCAGCGAGCGCGCGATCGCACCTGCCGGCCCGAGATCATGCTCGACGGTCGCACGCTCGAGGGGAGTCTCGTCGCCGTCAACGACCGCTTCACCCGCAGCCGCGGTGACCGGCGTGTACAAGACGGGAATATCCCAGTCGGGACGGGCGATCACGAATCGTCCTCGTGCGCAATCTTGTACGCGAGATTGCGCGGCGCGCCGAGCGCCGCGACCAAATGGTCCATGACGTCGCGTGCAGCTCCTCCAGCCGCGCGAATCTCTCTCGCGGCGGCCTCAAGTTCCTCGGCGCCCGCTCGCGCCTTTTGTCGACCCGCTATAACCAGCACCACCTCTCCCTTCGGATCCGCACTATTGTATACGCGAGCAAGCTCGCTTACGCTGCCACGCTTGAACTCTTCGAATTGCTTCGTCAGCTCGCGCGCCACCGCCGCGGTGCGGTCGCCGGCACCGGCCTCGACGAGAGCGGCGAGCGTGGCTCCAACTCTGTTGCCAGCCTCGAACAGCACTGCAGTACATGTCGAAGCAACCACGTCCGCGATCGTTTCGTGCCGCTCGCGGCCTTTTCGCGGGAGAAAGCCGAAAAAGGTGAAGCGTTCCGCCGAAATCCCAGATGCGACAAGCGCCGCCATGACGGACGATGGCCCCGGTATCGGCACGACAGGCACCTTCGCCTGGATCGCCGCCGCCACCAATCGCGATCCCGGATCAGAAATGAGGGGCGTGCCGGCGTCGGAAATCAACGCAATGCTGTCGCCGGCGACTAACCTCGCAACCAGTGCGGGCGTTGCCTTCGCTTCGTTGTGCTCATGGTAGGAGCTGAGCGGCGTCGAGATGTGGTAGTGGTCGAGCAATCGCCGCGAGTGACGCGTGTCTTCGGCTACGATCAGCGCGGCCGAAGAGAGAACTTCGACCGCGCGATGCGTCATGTCTCCCAGATTGCCGATGGGAGTGCTGACTAGATAGAGTGTCCCCGCACTCGCGGAGCTCACAACTCGCCGAGTGAGAGGCTCCCTCGATCAGGCAGCGTGCTGCTTGAACTTCTCGGCGAGAGCCGGCTTGCCGACGAATCCGATGACCTGGTCGACGAGCTTGCCATCCTTGAAGAAAAGAATCGCGGGAATGGAACGCACGTTGAACTTCGTCGAAGTCTTGATGTTCGTGTCGACGTCGACCTTAGCTACCTTCGCTTTGCCCTGATACTCCACGGCAAGCTGATCGAGAACGGGCGCGATCATGCGGCAGGGCGCACACCACGTCGCCCAGAAATCGACGACGGCAAGGCCCTTGTGCTGCTCGATCTGCAGCTCGAAATCGGAATCGGTTACTTCCAGCGCGTTCGACATTTTGTAATCTCCAAGCCACGGATGACCCGCGGAGCTTCGGCGGTTAATTTCAGGTGGAGCGATGGCCCCTCGTCAATTCAATTTAATGACCCCATCAACCCCGCGCGGCCCCAGAATTTCGCACATTGGGATCGCCGTCGAAGCACTTGGCAAATCCACTGCTTTCTTTCGCGACGTGTTGGGCCTGCCACCCGTCGACCTCGCCGACTCCGACGGGGCACATATCGTCGGACTTAGTGCCGGAGAGTCACTCGTTGAGCTTCTCGAGGCGGACGACCCGGCCTCTCCGATCGCGCGTTTTGTCGCAAAGCGGGGGCCGGGCATCCATCACGTGTGCTTTTCGGTCGATGACCTGGACGCTACACTCGAGCGCTGTCGGACAGCGGGCATCGAGTTGATCGACCAAAAGCCACGGCTGGGAGCGGAGGGAAAACGAATTGCCTTTTTGCACCCGCGTTCCACGGGCGGCGTGCTGGTCGAGCTCTCGGATTAGCGAGGAGTAGACGTCCCCGGATTTCCGCAGAAATCTCTTACGGCAGCGATATCCATGTTGTCGATGTACCAGCGGTCACCGGGCCCTTTCACCGCGTAGAATGTGGATTGCCGGGTAAGGTTGCCCCGATGGAGCTCCACTCGAACTTCGCGATGCCCACCCTGCCCGGACTGCTCTCCGAGAGTCCGGTAGCTGTCGGTGTTGAAGTAGCAGGCAAGAATGATTTCCCGCTTTTCCAGCTCCGTTCTATCCATGGTCTCTCGTGCCGGACCTTTGTTGGTGCCGAAGACCGTGGACATCGCCTGAAGGTCGCGGTTCCGTACCGCCGTAAGGAATTGGTCGACGGCGAGCTGGGGGGTGGCGGCGCCCGTGAGCTGTCCGTTGTTGCCGATGGTCTGAGTTGCCGTCGAACATGCGGCTAGCAAAAGCAGACCAGCAATTCTTTTAAAAGACACGATAGGTTTCTCCACGAGATTGGACCTGCGACCAAGGGACTGCGACAATGCGGGCAAAGCAACAACGCCTCTACATCAATATCGACCACGTCGCGACGCTGCGGCAGGCGCGGCGCGGCCAGATGCCCGATCCTGTAGACGCTGCTCTGCTGTGCGAGCGGGCGGGTGCGGATGGCATTACCGCGCATCTTCGCGAAGATCGTCGGCACATCCAGGACGCGGATATCCGGAAGCTCAAGAAGGCCATCACTACCTACTTCAACCTCGAGATGGCATGCGTCGCGGAGATGCTGGAGCTCGCGCGCACCTTGAAGCCAGAGCAGGTCACGCTCGTTCCGGAGCGACGGGAAGAGATCACCACCGAGGGAGGACTCGACATTCTCTCGGAGCCGTCGAGAATTCGGAATGCCGTAGACGGCCTGGCCGGTGCGGGTATTCGCGTCAGCCTCTTCATCGATCCTACGCGTGCCGCTGTTGAACAGTCAAAGAAGCTGAACGTCACAGCGATAGAGCTGCACACGGGTCGGTATTCCCACGAGCCCTTCACGCCCGACGCTTTCGATGCGCTCCGCGACTCAGCGCGCCGCGCCGCTGACCTGGGCCTGGCCGTTCACGCCGGCCACGGGCTCAATCTCGAGAACGTGGCCCGGGTCGCCGCTATCCCCGAAATCGAGGAGCTCAATATCGGACATTCGATCGTGAGCCGAGCGGTATTCGTGGGGCTTGAGCGTGCAGTCAAAGAGATGAAAGAAGCGATGCAAGCTGCTCGGTCGTCATAGTGGAACCTGGACTTTGACCGCAATTGCCGGACGAACCACTTTTCCGGCTTGATCTGGAGAACGTGCTGATGACGACGCCGGGCAGGCTGCTCGATTTTTTCACCCTCGAGGCAAGCGAGTATCTCACCCGCCTCGAGTCACTTGTGACGCAGCACGGTCTGCAGCCCTCCGACGCAGCCCAACTCGCGGCGGCCGCGCGCGGATTGCGCGGCAGCGCGACAATGGCCAAGGCGACCGGCATTTCAACCCTCGCGAACACCGTTGAACGCATCGCGGGTCGAGTCGTCCAGGGAGCTATGGAGTGGGAGCCTGAGCTGCAGCGGGCAATGGTGAGCGCAATCGAGGACCTCAAGCTGGTGATCCGCTCTGTCCGCAGTTGGAGCGCGGATCAGGATGCTCGAGTCGAAGAAAGCCTCCGGCGTCTCGCACGGTATGCTCCACCGCCCGTGGAGCGGAGTGAAGACGTCATCGTGCCCATCTCGCAGCTCTTTTACAACGACGACGGTCAACACATCGTTTACGTCGCGCCAAATCCCAAGACGCACTACGAACAGCAGTTGCGTGAAACCGGTCGCATCGGACCCGGTGCCTTGTCCCCCGAGGTCAAACGCGTGCCGACACCCGCTGGCGCCGCGTCGCCTTTGAGCGCGCCGAACACGCCCCCGCGCGGCAAGGAGCTGCGCGACGTTCTCAACTCGAGTCTTGCCACCATGCGCGGCCTCGAGACGCGGAATTCCGGACCACAGCCCACGGCGACGGAGCTCGTCCCGATTCAGCAGCTCTTGTACAAGGGACGGGCGGCGATCGAACGCGCGGCCGAGATAAGACGCGCGCTCAAGAAAAGCGGTACGGCTCCGACGCGCGCATTGGTCGACGAGCTCGTCGATCTCGTAGAGCTCGCGTCAACGGAGTAGCGGTTTGAAGCCAGGATGGCGTGCCGCGCTCGGGGGCGTATTGAGTGCGGCGCTCATCTACTGGACGCTTCACGGAGTTTCGCCGAGCGAGGTAGCCGCGAAGCTCTCGCAGGCGGATCCAGCGCTTTTTGCGGGCGCGATTTTCTGCGCGACGGCAATCTTTGCCCTCCGCGCAATGCGGTGGCAGACAATTCTGGCGCCCGTCGCGCCGCGCGTTCCTCTCGGACCGCTGTGGCGCGCGACCACGATCGGAATGATGGTGAACAACGTCGTGCCCGCGCGCGCCGGCGAGATCGCGCGCGCTTACGCCCTCACCACCGAAGTACGAATTCCGTTCGCGACAGCGCTTGCTTCGCTGGCGGTGGACCGTCTCTTCGACGCAGTCACCTTGCTCTTACTTGCCGCGAGTGCGCTGCTGGATCCCGCGCTTTCGACGTCTCAACGATTGGTGGGTCAGTCGCTGGGCTCGTTCGCCTCGGGAGCGGTGGCGGTCGTTGTAGTACTACTGCTCGCCCTATACGCGCTCGTATTCTTTCCGTCCCAGCTTCTTCGGCTCTTCGAGCTCTTCGCAAGACGGGTGTCGCCATCGATTGAAGAGCGCGGACGACGCGTTCTGCAGACCTTCATCGGGGGGCTGAGCGTACTACGAAGGCCGACGCATTTCGCCGCTGTCTTCGCGTGGTCGCTCGCCCACTGGCTGCTCAATGCAGTTGGATTCTGGCTTTCGTTCAAGGCGCTTGGAATTACTGCGCCTTTTTCGGCTGCCTTGTTTCTCCAGGCTTTCATCGCACTGGGTACCGCCGTTCCGGCGCTCCCCGGATTCTTCGGGGTGTTCGAGTATATGTCCGTCCAGGGTCTCGGGATTTACGGCGTCGGGCAGCAACAGGCGGCAACGTGGGCCATCGGTTATCACCTGCTGTCGTTCGTTCCGATCACCCTCATTGGCGCGTACTACTTCACCCGGCTTGGTCTACGCATGCGGGACCTTCGGACCTCGCCTGAGTCGGCAACGTGACCGGGCGCGCGGCACGAACGCTCGCGCAAGCGAAGATCAATCTCGCACTGCGTGTTCTGGGAAAACGGCCAGACGGCTACCACTCCATCGAAACCGTTTTCCTGCGTCTCGAGTTCGGGGACGACGTCGAGATCCGCACCACCCGCGGTGAAAAATCGCTGCGGTGCTACGAGATGCGCGATCAGCCTCCCGAGCAAAACCTCGCGTACAGGGCGGCCGAATTGTACGCCGCGGAGACCGGGTACCCAAAGGGGTTCGAGATCGAGATCGTGAAGAACATTCCAATGGGTGGCGGGCTCGGCGGAGGCAGCGCTGATGCGGCCGCGGTTCTCCGCATTCTGAATACGCTTTCCGCCACTCCGGTCTCCAAGACGGCGCTGCTGGAAATGGCAGGCCGACTGGGCTCAGACGTGCCCTTTCTGACCTCGGAGTACGTGATGGCAATGTCGTGGGGCCGCGGTGAAAGACTCCTCGAGCTGAAGCGGTTACCGCCGCGCGAGGTAGAGCTCTTTTTCCCGCCGTTTGGCGTCGACACTGCGCAAGCTTACGCGATGCTCGATGAAGCCCGCGCCGGGCATCCAGCGGGTGAGCCAGAGCTGACCACGGAGATGTTTCGCGACTGGGACGTCGCCGCCCGCCATTCCAGCAACGACTTCGAGCCAGTGATTCGAAAGCGTTGGCCCGAGATCGATGCGCTGCTCAGTCGGCTGGATCGGAGTGGAGGGTTTTACAGAATGAGCGGCTCGGGATCAACGGTTTTCAAAATCGCCGGACCAGGGCTCGAATCAGCGAGGGACTCGAGCAATCAAATTCCGCTCGAAATTCCCGACGGCGTCGAACGAATCTTTACGCGTACGGCGTGGAGCGTTGTCCCGGTGGAGCTACTGGACTAGTTTTCCGTTCCCGCTGCCCCTTCGTCCAATGGCAGGACATCGGTCTTTGGATCCGGTAATGGTGGTTCGAATCCACCAGGGGCAATTGATCTAAGTCCTTTGCCCTCTTAACTTGTAAGGCTGCATGGACGGATTATCCGTACCCGCTCATGGCTTCAAGCTCATCGCCGGGCCCGGTAACCCGGAACTGTGTGGTGAGATCGCGCGAATGCTGGATGTGCCGTTCTGCAGGACGACGGTCACCCGCTTCGCAGACGGCGAGATCTTCGTCCGCATCGATGAAAATGTCAGAGGAAATGACGTCTTCATCGTGCAGCCGACGAACCCGCCAGCCGACAACATTATGGAGCTCCTGCTCCTGATCGATGCGGCACGCAGGGCATCCGCGGCGCGTATAACGTGCGTGATGCCCTACTATGGCTACTCGCGGCAGGACCGAAAGGATCAGCCACGCGTGGCGATTGGGGCAAAGCTGCTGGCGAACATGATAACAGCGGCCGGCGCCAATCGAGTTCTGGGTCTGGATTTTCACCAGCACCAGCTGCAGGGGTTCTTCGACGTACCAGTGGACCACCTGTACGCGGCGCCGGTTTTTGTCTCGCATTACAGAAAGAAGGAGCTTCACGATCTCGTGGTCGTCGCGCCGGACGTCGGCTCGGCAAAGATGGCCAGGGGATTTGCAAAGAGGCTCAACGGCTCGCTGGCAATCATCGACAAACGGCGGCCGAAGGCGAACGTGTCCGAGGTAGTGAACGTCGTCGGTGAAGTGGAAGGTCGGGATTGTATGCTGGCGGATGACATGATCGACACCGCTGGAACGGTTTCGGAGGCAGCAAAGGCTTTGAAGGACCTGGGGGCGCGTGATATCTACGTTTGCGCGACGCACGCTCTTCTTTCAGGGCCGGCAGTGGAGCGACTCTCGAAGGCGCCGATCAAGGAAGTGACGGTAACGGACACGGTCATGATTCCGGAAGCCAAGAGATTCCCCGCACTTTGTGTGTTGTCGGTCGGCGAGTTATTGGCGAAAGCAATTCGCTACATTCACAGCGAGCAGTCGGTAAGCTCGCTGTTCGAGCAGTAGAGGTTCAGATGGCGGAAGTGATCGAGAAAGTCGCGAAAGAGTTCGCGGCGGCAGTCCTGGACATTATCGAATGGGCGTGGAAGAAGCTGGCCGCGCCTCAAGGAATGAAATAGTCATGGCAACGGTTTCTTTTAACGCGACCGCTCGCGAAGCAGCTGGAAAGGGCGCGGCGCGCACCCTTCGGAGCAAGGGCCAGGTGCCCGCGGTGATCTACGGTCACGGACGCGAGCCACAACCGCTCGCTCTCAACGCGCGCGACCTCGACAAGATGCTCGGCCACATTCAAGCCGAGAGCACTGTCATTGAAGTCTCGGTTGGTGGCACTACTTCCAAGACGCTGATTCGTGAAATCCAGCGTCACCCGATCAAGCGTCAGATTCTCCACGTGGACTTCCAGGCGCTCGTCGCGGGCGAGAAGGTCACCGTCAACATCCCGATCACGCTCACCGGAATTCCCGAAGGCGTTCGCCTCGGCGGAGGAGTGCTCGACCAGACGCTTCGCGAAATCGAGATCGAAGTCGATCCGGCAAACATTCCGGATCACATCGAATTCGACGTCACCAACCTGGTGATCGGTGATTCGGTGCACGTCAGCGATCTCAAGGTTCCTGCCGGAGTCGAAGTGCTCGACGATCCGGAAACGTCGGTCGCGGTTCTTGCCGCGCCGCGCGCAGTCATCGAAGAGACTGCGGCTGCCGAGCCTGCTGAAGGCGCCGCTGCTGAGCCCGAAGTCATCGGAAAGGGTCCGACTGACGAGGAAGAGGGCGAGGCGGACGACGAGTCCAAGAAGTAAAGACTGGCTGATCTTTGAAAGTCATCCTCGGCCTCGGCAATCCGGGCCGAGAGTACGCGGCAACGCGGCACAACGTCGGCTGGTGGTTGATAGACCACCTCGCCGACGTTTGGCATTTCGAGGGCTGGAAGAAGGAAACTGATCTCGTTTCATCGAGCGGTATCGTGGCAGGACAGAAAGTGCGCCTCGTCAAGCCGCTGACGTACATGAACTTGAGCGGGCAGGCGCTGAAGAACTACGTGCGCCGACCGTTCTGGAGTCCGGCGAAGGATCTTCTGGTAGTCGTCGATGAAGTACAGATCCCTGTCGGACGTTTTCGAATTCGCGCACGGGGCAGCGCGGGTGGGCACAACGGGTTGAAGAGCGTGGAGCACGCCCTCGCAACACAGGAGTACCCACGACTCCGGATCGGGGTAGGGCCCAGCGAAGAGCGAAAAGGCGTGTATCCGAATCTGGCTGATTTCGTGCTCGCCCCATTCGCGCGGGATGAGCGGGATGATGTTCTCGCACTTATGCCGAGTTTGACTGCGGCGGTAGAAACGTGGGCGCGAGAGGGCGTCGAGAAGGCGATGAATCTTTACAATCGACCGCCGGACGCTGAGCCCGGAGATGACCGCAAAGGTAAGTGAGGGTGGCACACCCACTACTTCTAAAGCCTGAACTGCAACAGAACGGGTGCGAGGTGTGAGCAGAAGCGTTCTGAGTCGAGGGTCGGTGCGCAGCGGATTGGCACGAGGTGAGACCTGCGCTGCTTGAGCGCCAGTCGTACCATCTGGCGGGGGCGAACCCTTAACTGACTACGTCTTTGCTCACACCTCGCACCCGTTCTGTTGCAGTTCAAGCTCTCAGTACCGAGATGCAGGTTCACGTTCGGTTACGGCCGATTACTTTCCCGAAATGCTAAAGCTAGGAATCGTCGGCCTCCCCAACGTGGGGAAATCGACATTGTTCAACGCGCTAACCGCCGCGAAAGCAGAAGCGGCGAACTATCCGTTCTGCACCGTCGAGCCCAATGTCGGCATGGTCGAAGTCCCTGACCCACGCCTGGCGGAGCTTACCAAAGTCGTGAAGCCCAAAAAAACAGTCCCTGCCGTCGTGCAGTTCGTCGACATCGCGGGTCTCGTGAAGGGCGCGGCGGAAGGTGAAGGTCTTGGCAACAAGTTTCTTTCGAACATTCGCGAGACCGACGCGATAGTGCACGTCGTGCGGTGCTTCGAGGATCCCGATGTAACGCATGTCATGGGTGCCGTCGATCCGGTGCGTGATCGCGAAGTCATCGAGTTCGAGTTGGCAATCGCCGACTTGGGCTCGCTCGAGAAGCGCCTCGACAAGGTGCGCCGCTCGGCGCGCACAGGCGACAAGGAAGCGCAAGCCGAGCTTCCTGTACTCGAGAAAGCTTACGGATTTCTCAAGGACGGCAAAGGATTGTGGGAGGCCCGGCTTACGGCCGATGAAAAAGCGGTGCTCGCGCCGCTGACTTTGCTGACGGTAAAGCCCGTGCTGTACGCGGCAAATGTGAGCGACGTCGAATTAGCTGGTGATGAAGGCCCGCATCTGCGCGCCCTCCGTGAAGCTGTCAAACGCAGTGGGGAGCAGGCGGACGTCGTCCCCTTCTCCGCCAAAATCGAAGCAGAGTTGGCGGAGCTCCCGCCAGAGGATCGCGCGGATTTCCTTTCGTCCCTCGGGCTCGAGTCAGCCGGTCTGGACCGCCTGATACGCGCGGGCTACAG
>DATAHM010000141.1:0-40988 GCA_036263215.1 Gemmatimonadaceae bacterium | reverse complement strand
AATCTCGACTGGCGCGGCTGGATCGATCGCTACGATGAGCTGATGCGGTGGGACGTCGATCTCGCCGCGGCCGGAGAGATGGGACTTTACGAGTCGCTGCAGGGCCTCTATCCGGACATGCATCGCGAGTTCGCCGCGTACATCAAGGACAATTATCCGGAGTGGCTCAAGGATCTCAACGGCAACCGCCCACCGCTTTCGATCGACATCGTCGGCGAGTTCGTGATGCCGATTCTCGAGCGCGACAAAGCTGCGGTTTTTATCGTTGTGGATTGTTTGCGCCTCGATCAGTGGCGGGTCTTGGAGCCGTTGCTGGCGCCGTTCTTCGACGTCGAGACGACGCACTACTTCGCGGTCCTGCCTACCGCGACGCCGTATTCCCGTAATTCGCTCTTCAGCGGATTGTTTCCGGGTGAGATCGCCGCGCGCCTTCCCGATTGGTGGGGGAATGCGGACCGCGAAGACGAATCGCTCAACGCTCACGAGAGGGAATTGCTCGAGGCGCACCTCGAGGAGCTGTGCGGAAAAACGCCGGTCCGCTACCAGAAGATTTCTACCGCAGCCAACTCGGACGAGCTGGAGCGACATCTCGGCACTGCGATCGGACCCGAAGGAGTCAGCGCGTTCGTCTTCAACTTCGTTGACCTGCTCACTCACGGACGCAGTGAATCGCAGATTCTTTACGAGGTCGCGCGCGACGAGATTGCGCTGAGGCAGATAACGAGGCAGTGGTTCCAGCGTTCTGCGTTGTTCAGCGTTTTGAAGGAAGCCTCGCGGCGGAAAATATCGGTGCTCCTCACCACCGATCATGGCTCGATCCACTGCAACACGCCGGCGACGGTTTACGCCAAGCGCGACGCCAGCGCGAATCTCCGCTACAAATTCGGTGAGGACTTACGAGCGGAGCGTCCGGACCAGGCGCTGCTCTTTTCCAGCGAGGACATGCTGCGTCTGCCACGGCGCGGCGCTGGCGGAAATACGTTGCTTGCAACCAACGATTGCTTTTTCGTGTATCCGACGAAGCTGCGCGAGTATCAGAGCCGCTATCGTGGATCGTTCCTCCACGGCGGCGTGACGCCCGAGGAAGTAATTCTCCCGCTGGCGCTGCTGACTCCGCGCCGCTAAATGCCGGCGCAAGAACCGGCTCTCCATACCGTGACCGGCATGCCGGTGTACAAACGCCTGCTGCCGTACCTGCGGCCGCATGGCTGGCGGATGTCGATCACCATAGTCGCGAACCTGTTGGCGGCGCTGCTCGACGGTTTCTCGATAGCTCTCCTGATTCCGTTCCTCAACATCCTGTTCCATCAGCCGGCGACGGCCATTCCGAAAGGACTCGTCTCTCGGCTGATCGATGCCACCGTTGGCGGTCGGATAATTCCCGGCGACGAAATGCACTCGCTGCGGAACGTGATCATGCTCGTGCTGGCGGCGGTGATCCTCAAGAATCTTCTGGTGTGGATCGCCGGACAGTTCGGCGCCACTCTCCAGGAATACGTCACGCGCGATCTGCGCAATTCAGTCTACCGGCATCTGGCGCACCTTCCGCTCAGCTACTTCACCCAGATGAAGGCCGGGCAAATTCTCTCGCGGGTGATCAACGACACTTTCGAGACGCGGCTCATCCTCACCCAGATCGTCACGCAGTCGCTTCAGAGCGCGTCGCTCGTCGTGGTCTACATCGCCATCCTGTTCAGCATCTCCTGGCCGCTGTCGTTGATTGCCCTGATCATCCTGCCGCTCCTCGGGTTCTCACTGCAGCCAATGCTCCGAAAGCTGCGTCGCGGCAATCTCCGTCGCGGGAATGTTCACGGCGAAATGACGAGCGTGCTTCAGGAGACCATAGGCGGAATCAGACTGGTGAAGGCGTCCGGTACCGAAGCGTACGAGGAGGCGAGGTTCGCCGAGGGGAGTAACAAGTATGCGCGCAGCAGTCTCAGACTCACGCGGCTAGCGCTTGTCGCGCCGCCGGTGACCGAGATAATTGGAACCCTGATCGCAGTGTTGATTCTGTGGATCGGAGCGTGGCAGGTGTTGCGCAACGGCACCATGACCGGCGCAACGCTGCTGGCTTTTCTCACGCTGGTGCTCCGACTCCTGCAGCCATTGAAACAGCTTTCGCAAATGCGAACCACCGCCCAGTCGTCGCTCGCATCCGCGGAACGGCTCTTCGAGATCCTCGACTCGCCCGCGGAATATCAGCGCGATCGCGGGACGCGCGATACCGCGACTTTCGACCGGGAGCTGCGCTTCGAGAACGTCGCGTTCTCCTACGGAGAAGCGCCCGTTTTGTCGGACATCAACCTCGTCGCGCGAAAGGGCGAAATTGTCGCGCTCGTCGGGCCGAGCGGTTCAGGAAAGAGCACCCTCGTCGATCTCATTCCGAGGTTTTATGAGCCGACTCAGGGCCGAATCACCATCGACGGCATAGACACACGCGAGATCAGGCTTCCAGCGCTTCGGGCGCTGACCGGCATCGTTAGCCAGGAGACCGTTCTCTTTCACGACACCGTGCGCAACAACATCGCCTATGGTGCGACGTCCAAATACACCCAGGCGCAGATAGAGAGCGCTGCCCGCGCTGCGAACGCGCACGACTTCATCGCCGAGCTGCCGGGCGGTTATGATACTCTGCTCGGCGAGCGCGGGACGCGGCTCTCCGGTGGCCAGCGCCAGCGCCTGGCGATCGCGCGGGCCTTGCTGACTGATCCGCCGATCCTCATTCTCGATGAAGCGACATCGGCTCTCGATACCGAGTCGGAGCGTCTCGTGCAGGAGGCGGTTGATCGACTCTTGCAAGGGAGGACGGTGTTTGTGATCGCGCATCGTCTCTCGACAATAAGTCACGCCGATCAAATTCTCGTTCTCGACCGCGGTGAAATCGTAGAGCGCGGCACCCACGCGGAGCTTCTCGCGAAGCGTGGCGCATACTATCGTCTGTATTCGCTGCAGTTTGGAGATGCTGACGAAGCATCGATGGTTCCTTCAGCCGGGTAGGTTCATTGCACGTTCTGTTTCTTCATTCGGCGCGCGAGCTCTCGGGAACGTCACGACTTTTTGCGCGCGCTGCGCGCGGGGTGTCAGAGCGCGGAGCGAAGGTGTCTCTTCTGGTGACCCCCGACAGCAACGTGCACCAGGCTGTGTCGCCGCGACGTGATCCAAATCAGCCGCGCCATACGCCGATTCCGGAGCCCTTCGAGATCATTCCCTTCTCGACCGAGGGGTTCTTCCTGTTTGCGGCGCGCCGTCTCCGCAGAATTTTCCGTCGCTGGGATGCGGACGCGATTTTCGTGACGACCGACCGCGAGCACCTCATTGCGGCGACCGCGTGTTGGCTGAGCAGGAACGGAGCGGTCGTTCGCTGGACGCCTGCGGGTGAGCGTCTCGAGCTTGGACCGGCGGGTCGGTGGGGCAGCCGGTTCGCCCGAACGGCCTACCTGTTCGCCAGCGAGATCGATCGAGGGCGCTCTTCCATTCCGAAGAATGCGATCGATGCGGACGTCGCGGAACTAGGCGTGAATATCGCGAATTATCCGGTCGAGCGGCCCAGGACGGCGGAGCGAGCAGAGGGAGAGTCAGCGGGCGATCCGAAGGAGGCGCCAGAGCGGAACTACTTAATCTGCGTGTACGATCCTTCCGCGCGCGGCAGAGCGGCCACCGCGATTCGCACGATCTCCATGCTCGCGCCCCGGCACCCCAATCTGCGACTGATGATCGTCGGTGCGGGCTCCGACGACGAAGACCTGCGCATGCAGGCCGCGGCCCTTCGCGTGCTCCACCTGGTCAGCTTCCTCGGCGAGCGCGATGACGAGGTCAATCTGATGCAGAGCGCGCATCTAGGTTGGGTCGTGGCGGACGGCGATACCGGCGCTTTTGGAACGCTCGACCTCATGGCCCTCGGCATTCCCGCAGTTGCCAGTGAGCGGAGTGTTGCGGCTCGATACATCGCGAATGGAATCAGCGGCGCGCTCTACCCGCCCGACGATTCGGCGTCGACAGCGGCGGCCGTTGCCGGAATGCTGAAGAGCGATGAAGATCGCGAAGCAATGGGAAAGGCGGGGCGGGCCAGGGTTGCGCGGGCATTTCCCGAGAGTGGCATGATCGACGCGTTCGAGCGAGTCGCGAATACCGCGCGCACCCGCAGTCGCGCGGGGTGAGCCAGACCAGTGGCGGATCGCCCGGCGTCACGGCCGTAATCGCCGCCCACGACGAGTCCGCAAATATCGAAGCCTGTATCGCGAGCGTCGAATGGACGACGGAGGTAATCGTCGTCGAGAACGATTCTACGGACGACACGGTTGACCGCGCGCGGGCCGCTGGCGCGACGGTGATCAGCCCGCCATTCACGACGATCGGAGCCGCGCGGAACCACGCGATAGCCAGGGCAAAGACGCCGTGGATATTCGTGGTCGATGCCGACGAGCGGTGTTCGCCGGAGCTGGCAGCGGAGATTCAACAGATCACCCGGAACACCGACCGCCAGGCGTTTCGCGTTCCGAGGCGCAACTTCTTCCTCGGCAGAGAGATCCGTCACGGCGGTTGGGGAAGCGATCGACCGATTCGTCTTTTCAGGCGCGATTTACGGTACAGTGCCGACCTGGTGCACGAGCACGTCGACGTTCCTGCAGGCGCTCAGACGGGTGATCTGACCGCGGCACTTACGCACTACACCTACACTTCGCTCGATCAATATTTCGAGAAACTCGACCGATACAGTAAATGGTGGGCGCAGCAGAACTATGCAAAGGGCCGTCGGGTCGGCGCGAGTGTAGTGCTATTCCGCCCTCCTGCTCGTTTCTTTCGCATGTATGCGTTGAAAGGCGGATTTCGTGACGGCGCCCGCGGAATCGTTCTCGCCAGTCTTGCGGCTGCGAGCGTGATGGCGAAGTACGCGCGGCTCTGGGAATTGTCGGTGCGCGGAGAATCAGGGTCCTACGAGCATACCGACTGAGTCGAGAGCATCGCCGTGGATATCTGTGGCTGGGGGTAACCCCTAATACATTACACGCTGGCTATTCAACCGGATGTAATCGCTCGAAAACGTGAGCCCCTTTGCGAGTACTGATAATCGGCAGTGACCATCCATGGCGAATGGAGCGGGGCATTCAGCGTGCTCTGCGCCGCGCGGGTCATGTCACGAAGCTCTTCGACGATCGAAAGACAAAGCGGCTTATGGGATGGCGGCTCACTCAACGACTCGCTCTGTCGCAGGCGAGACGCTTCAATGCCGAGTTTGTTGTCCTCTCCAAGTGCCAGGCGCTGTCACCGGACACCGTCGCGCAGATCATCGATGGCAAAAGAAACGCGATGTGGTATCACGACGCAGAGTGGTTCAGAAGCACCTATCGACCCGACATCGCGCACACAATAAAGATCGGCAAGCTTACCCAGACTTTTTTCGTTTCGGGCTTCGAGAAGCAATGGGCAGCACTCGGGTTGCCCGCCAAATTCCTCCCATCGTGCGCTGATGCTGGGCTGGCGCCGGTAAAGCCGCAACAGGTCTTTGCTTCCGACATAGCGTTCATCGGATCCGGTTATGACCCGTCGCGCGCGGCGTTCCTGCTCAAAGTCGCGAAGAAATACGACCTGAAGGTCTGGGGTCCCGGCTGGAAGCAATGGAAAAAGCCTCTTCACTGGACCGGGCGATCCGTCGAGGGTAAAGATTTTGCCGGGGTCTGCTCCAGCGCCAAGATAATCCTCGGAGTGAATCCGTCGCGATACGGCCCGGACTCGGGTCACGCCACATCCGATCTCACCTGGATGGCGATTCTTGCCGGCGGTTTCTACCTCGGCCAAGGGACTCCTGAGCTGAGGCATATGTTGCGCGAAGGCGACCACTGCGCGTGGTACACCGACGTTGAGTCGTGTCTGGCGCAGTGCGGCTACTACCTCGAGAATTCCGCCGCGCGCGAGCGCATCAGAAGGGAAGGGCAAGCATTCGTCAGACGGCATCACACCTTCGACCAGCGCATTCACAATCTGCTTTCGGACGAAGAGTACGTGAATCCGGAAATGTAGATGGCGAGTGAGAAGCGAAAGCGGCCTACGCTTGCGCACAGGGCCGAGTACTACACGATGCGGGCGACTCTGGCGGGACTTCGCGCGCTGACCTGGGACCGAGCCTGCAAGGTCGGGGAACAGCTCGGCGCGCTCGGATACCGTCCACTCGGCATCAGAAAAACCGTGGTCGAGCGCCAGATCGCCGCCGCGTTCCCGGAGCTGGGGCCAAGTGCCGTGGTCCGGCTGGCGCGGGACTCCTACAAGCACCTCGGCCGCACGTTTGTCGAGACCGCCCTACTGGATAGCCTTGGCCGTGACGGCTTGCAGCAACTCGTGGAGAGCGTCGACGGCTGGGAGCACATCGATGACGTAATGCAAAAGGGTCGGGGCGCGGTGATGGTCACGGGACACATCGGTAACTGGGAGCTCGCGGGCGCGTACGTCGCTGCGCGCGGTGTTCCGCTCGACGCGATTGCGCGCGGCATGGCGAACCCGCTCTTCGACGCCTACATCAACAAGACTCGCGAAGCGATTGGCTTGACCATCGTCCACGATTCCGAGGCCGTGCGACGCACCCCGCGCTCATTGCGGGCCGGTCGAGCGGTTGCGTTTGTCGCCGATCAGGGGGTGCTGGGTCTGGCGTCGACCTTTGTCCCATTCTTTGGGCGTCCCGCCAAGACCCCGCGCGGGGCGGCGGTATTCGCCTTGCGATTCGAGGTACCCGTATTGTTTGTCGTCGCGCTCAGACAACCGAACGGACGCTTCCGGGTGGTGGTCGAGCGCATCGAGGCGCGACAAACGGGTGATCGGGATCGCGACGTCGACGCGATAGTTGCATGCTTCACGGAGCGGCTCGAGCATTGGGTTCGCGTAGCGCCCGCGCAGTACTTCTGGCAGCATCGAAGATGGAAGCGTCAGCCGCCCGGAACGCCGGCGGAGCTCAGGGATCCATCGAGATAACAGGGGAGAGTGATGCTGGATTCCAAGCAGCGACAAAGATTTTTCGGCGATAATCGCGCGCGGATTGGCATCGGCATCGTTTTGGTGATGGCCCTCGCAGCGATTCTCGCACCTCTCGTCGCGCGGCAAAACCCGATCGCTATCGATTTGATGCACACCCTCCAGCGCCCGTCGGCGCAGCACTGGCTCGGGACGGATATCCAGGGACGTGACATCTGGTCACGGCTGGTCTATGGCGCCCGTGTGTCGCTGACTGTCGGGTTGATCTCGCAGGGCATCGCGCTCGTTCTCGGCGTGACGCTGGGACTTCTTGCCGGCTTTTACGGGAGATGGGTCGATGAGATCGTCATGCGGCTAGCCGATGTGACATTGGCGTTCCCGACGCTGCTGTTGCTCATTGCGATGGTTGCGGCGCTTCAACCATCCGAGGGCGTCGTGTTCGCGACGATCGGAATCGTCGGTTGGGCGGGGATGGCGCGCATCGTTCGCGGCCAGGTGCTCGTCGTCAGGCAATTGGAGTACGTGCAAGCGATTCGTGCCCTTGGGGCCGGCGACATTCGAATCATGCTGCAGCATGTTCTTCCCAACGTGATCGCGCCGGTCGTGATTACGGCTACGCTGGGAGTGGCGGGGGCGATAATGGCTGAAGCCGCGCTCTCATTCCTCGGGCTCGGGGTGCCGCCACCGGCGCCCAGCTGGGGATCGATGATCGCTGACGGTCGGGACCTGTTTCAGCTTCAGACCGCGCCGTGGACTTCGGTTTTTCCCGGAGTCGCGATTGGTGCCGCCGTGCTGGGCTTCAACCTGCTCGGCGACGCGCTGCGCGATGCGTTGGACCCCAGGCAGATTTACAAAGCCAAAAAAGAAGCGTAGCGCTATAAATGCGGCGCGATCGCCATCGTCGCCTTCTCTGACGTGATGACGGGAATTACCTCGAATTCGACGAGGTCGCTCCAGTTCGCCATCCACTGGTCGAGCAACATGCGGTCGTCGCAATCCATCATCTGGTAGCAGCGCTCGAAATCGGTCGTCACCCAGCTCGATAAATAACGCGCGCCCGGCGGACACATCCGCCCCTTTTCCTTGAAGCGGCGGTATACCGGTTTAGGATCGCCATCGCGGTACTTCTCGATCACCATGAACAGCATGTTTCCTCTAATTCGCCGGGTAAGACGTGCCTCTATCTTGACGCCGAATCCCCAACAACCGTTACATGTTTGCGTGCGTTTTCAGAAGTCCGAAATCGCGCGCCCCCTTACGGATGAGGAAATACTTCCCGTGCAGCGCGTTTGCCGCATCGAGCGGCGTGTCAACGCGCGCGCGCTGCCCATTGAGATTCACACCGCCCTGCTCGACGAGCCTTCGAGCCGCGCCTTTTGAAGCCACGAGTTTCAGACTGACGAGTGCCTCGAGAAGGCCGGGGGCCTGAGGCAATTCCGAGAATGGAATCTCGTTGCTCAGGGCCTCGAGCACTTGCTCGCTGAGCGAAGCGGGATCGCCTTTACCGAACAGCACCCTCGAGCCTTCCTCCGCTACGCGTGCCGCCGTGTCGCCGTGGATGCGGGCCGTGACATCGCGCGCGAGAGATTGCTGTGCCTCGCGCTTCTCTGGCGCGGAAGCCACCAGCTTGTCGAACGCCTCGATCTCCTCCCGCGTCATGAGCGTGAAGAGGCGCAGGTATTTCCCAACATCACGATCGTCGACGTTGATCCAGTATTGATAGAACTTGTAAGGTGAGGTGCGAGCAGGGTCCAGCCAGACCGCACCCGCCTCCGTTTTGCCAAACTTGGTGCCGCTCGCCGTCGTCACGAGCGGCATGGTGAGCGCGTGCGCGGTCACTCCCTCGACACGCCGAATGAGCTCGAGACCGGCTGTGATGTTTCCCCACTGATCGCTGCCGCCGATCTGCAGTGTTACGCCTTCCCGGCGATTGAGCTCCAGAAAATCATAGGCCTGCAGCAGCATGTAAGAAAACTCGGTGAAGGAGATCCCTCCTTCGATTCGCGATTGCACCGAATCCTTCGCGAGCATGTAATTGATCGTGAAGTGCTTTCCAACGTCGCGCATGAAATCGACTGCCTTGAGGGGACGCAGCCAGGCGGCGTTATCGCGCATCCGCGCTGCTCGCGGACCGGAGAAATCGAGAAAGCGCTCGAGCTGCTTCTCGATCGCTCTCGAGTTTGCCTCGATCTCGTCGGAGGACAGAAGTTGGCGCTCGGCCGACTTTCCGCTCGGATCTCCGATCATACCGGTACCGCCACCAACAAGCGCAATCGGGCGGTGGCCGGCGCGCTGCAAGTGCGAAAGACCCATCACCGGCACGAGATGGCCCACGTGAAGGCTCGATGCTGTGGGATCGAAGCCAGCATACGCGCTCACAGATGCGGTTGCGAGTGCGTCCGCTAATCCGTCCGTGTGTTGGTAGACCATCCCACGCCACGACAGCTCGTCCAGGAGCGAGTTCCGGGTTTGCATGCGGGGAAGATAGGGACGCTCAACCTTGGTGTCACCTTCGGTGTATCACAGTTATCTTTTTCACTCCGCATGGCCTCCGACACGGACAACAAGATTTCATTTCGCAAGCGCCACCCGACGTTCATCAGAGTGGTGCTGCTCTCACTCACTTTCCTCGTCGCACTCGCCGTTGGTGGCGCCTACGCCGTCTGGGCGCTGATTTGTCGCGGAAGCCAGTGCCCCTCCATCGAGGGCCTCGCTGAGTACACGCCGCACCAGACCTCCAAGCTCTACGCTGTCGATGGCAGATTCATCGCCGAGCTCGGCCTCGAGAGACGGACACTCGTCAAGATCGATGAGATTCCGAAGATGGTGCAGGACGCCTTCGTCAGCACCGAAGACAAGCGCTTCTACCAGCACGCCGGAATCGACTGGCACCGCGCCGCCAGCGTCATCATCCGGTCGCCGTTGCACGGATACTCGCAAGGCTTTTCCACGATAACGATGCAGCTCGCGCGGAACGTCTTCCCGGAGCAGATCTCGCGCGAGAAAAGCATCGTCCGAAAAATCAAGGAAGCGAAAGTCGCGCGCGCGATCGAAGCGAAGTACGACAAGAAAAAGATCCTCGAGCTTTACCTCAACCAGATCGATCTCGGCCACGGCGCGTACGGCGTTGAGACTGCATCGCAGCGGTACTTCGGAAAATCAGTTCGCGATCTGAATCTCGCCGAAGCGGCAACTCTGGCGGCGCTGCCAAAGGCGCCCGCGCGCTACAACCCCGTTCGCTACCCAGAGCGCGCGATCCAGCGTCGCAACACCGTCATCGAGCTGATGCGTCAGCAGGGCAAGATCAGCGACGCAGACGCCAGTCGCGCGAGAGCTTATCCGCTGCAGCTCGCAAACAAGACGGCAAGCGGCGAGACCGCGCCGTACTTCGTCGAGTGGGTACGCGAACAGCTTGACGCTCAATTTGGAAAGCAGCTCTACGAGCAGGGCCTCAAGGTTTACACGACGCTCGACCTCGACGAACAGGGCGCCGCCGAACGCGCGGTGGAACGACAGGTGCGCGCAATCGAAGCCGGTCGCTACGGACCTTTCCCGCACGAAACCTTCGAGCATTACATCGCACACCGCGAAGCCGACGAGGGAAGCGGAACTTCTCCCTACCTTCAGGCTGCCTTCGTCGCCCTGGATCCACGCAACGGCGCCGTTCGCGCCATGATCGGCGGCCGCGACTTCGACGACTCGAAGTTCAACCGCTCGGTGCAGGCGCTGCGTCAGCCGGGATCGACCTTCAAACCGATCGTCTATTCCGCCGCGATCCAGAACGGCAGGCCCGCGTCGTACATCGTCAACGACAGTCCGCTCGTGCTGCAGGTTCCGGGGCAGCCCGAATGGGCGCCGCAAAACTACGACCTCAAGTTCCTCGGCGAGATACCGCTGCGTGAGTCGCTCTACCTCTCTCGCAACGTTTCCACGGTGCGTCTGGGAATGGAGCTCGGCGAGCAGACTGTCATCAACGAGGCTCGCAATTTCGGCATCACCAGCCCGATCCCGCCGTACCCGTCGATCCACATCGGGGCGGCCGAGGTTTACCCGATCGAGCTGATCTCGGCATATACGGCTTTCGCGAATCTCGGAGTACGGGCGACGCCGAACGCGATCATTCGCGTCGAGAATCAGAGGGGCGAGATTCTCTGGCAGCCGACTCCGACGCGCACGCAGGTGCTGTCACCTGAAGAAGCCTGGATCATGGTCGACATCATGAAGGACGTGATCAGACGCGGGAGTGCGGCCGGCGTTTGGGAGTCGGGTTTCCATCTCCCAGCCGGCGGAAAAACTGGAACCACGAACGATGGTACCAACGTCTGGTTCGTCGGCTACACTGCCGACCTCGTCGCCGGCGTCTGGATGGGCTTCGATCGTCCCCAGAAGATCAAGGACAACGCGCAGGGCGGAGTCCTCGCCGCGCCAGCGTGGACCGCTTTCATGACGGAGGTATATCGTAGAAAGCCGGCGCCGCCCGACTGGCCCAAACCGATGTCGATAGTAACGCGCGAGATCGACCGCAGCAGCGGACTTCTCCAGACTCCTTATTGCCCGCGCGACCTCGTCACGACCGAATTCTACATTTCGGGAACTGAGCCCACGCGCGAGTGCGACAAGCACGGACCGTACGCCAATCCTGGCCTCGTCCCAGGCGACACGTTCAGCACCGTGCCCTACACTTCACCTCCGACCGGCGGTTCACAGTCGCCGATTCGCGTCACTCCGCCGCCTATTCAGCCGGGTTATGAACCGGTGCCCTCGAACAATCAGCAGCGCGCACCTACAGTGTTCGACACGACGCGACGAGCTGTCGCGCGTAGGGATTCGGCGCGCCGCGATGCCATGTCGGGAGGTCTTATCAGAGTCGATACCTCGCGCAACAATCCCACGCGGCGCGACACGTCTCGCGGCAATCTCATTCGACGTGATTCGACGCGCCCGACACGCGACACAGTTCCGACCGTTCCGCCACCGGCCAGAAAACCGCTCTGATGCGGTACCACGCGCGTTGGGTTTTGCCGATTACCCAAGCGCCGATCGAAAAAGGGACTGTCGTAGAAACCGACGGCGTGATCACCTACGTCGGTCCTCGGGCCGGCGCGCCACCCGGCGAGGATTACGAGCTTGGTGAAGCAATCTTGCTCCCGGGACTGGTCAACACCCACACCCACCTCGAGCTCACCGCAATGCGCGGGTTTCTCGAGAATTGTCAGTTCGCTGAGTGGATCGACAAGCTTCGTCAGAGTCGAAATGCAGTTCTAAACGACGAGATGCTGCTCGACTCCGCCCGACTCGGAATCATCGAGGGCCTCGAGGCAGGCATCACCACTTACGCCGACACCTGCTCAACTGGAGTGGCAATGACCGCGATGCGCGAGCTCGGCGTGCGGGGTGTGATGTATCAGGAAGTTTTTGGACCCGATCCATCGCATGCCGACGATGCAATGCGCGATCTCGAAGGGAGAATCTCCAGACTCGAACGGGATCGAACCACACTCGTTGGGCTCGGAGTGTCGCCGCACGCGCCGTATACGGTTTCGGATCGGCTCTATGAGCTCGCGGCGCGTTTCGCCAACGATCGCGAGCTTCCCCTTGCCATGCACATCGCCGAAAGCGAATCTGAGTACGCCCTGGTCGCTCGGGCGCACGGAGATTTTGCCGACCGCTGGCATAAGCGCGGTATCGCGGTCACGGTCCGCGCACGATCTCCAATCGAGCTCCTCGAGCGATGGGGCACTCTCGAGCGTGGTCCGCTGTTGATTCATTGCGTTCGCGTCGATCAACCGGACATTGCGATCATCGCGAGCCACCGCTGCGCCGTCGCCCACTGCCCGGCCTCGAATGCGAAGTTCGGGCACGGCATCGCGCCCCTTCTACCGCTCGTCGCCGCGGGAATTCGCGTGGGAATGGGATCCGATTCAGTCGCGAGCAACAATCGGATGGACATCCTGGACGAAGCGCGTCTCGCAGTCCTCATTCATCGCGCTGCGACCCAACAACATGATGCGTTCGGCGCGCACCAGGCACTGGAGCTTGCGACAATTGGCGGCGCCAGGGCACTCGGGATCGATTCGAGAATCGGCTCCCTCGAGGTGGGAAAAGAGGCCGATCTCGCGGCATTTGGCACCGACACCGCCCGCACAACGCCGCTCGGCGATCCCTATTCAGCGGCGATTTTTGCCCTGCCGGGCCGCGCAGCGCGCCTGGCTACGGTGCGTGGCAAGGTCCTGGTCGAGCACGGCAAGGCCCGGTCCCGCGACGAAACGCTCGCCTGGCGAGTGCGTAACGCTGGCACTGCTCTCGCTTCATGGATACCCGCTTGATATCTTCAACCACTCTCTCAGCGGGAACCTGCGCAAATGGCAGTCGATAACCACCACCGTATTTGGCGAGACGGCAAGTTCGTGGACTGGGAAGACGCCACGATTCACGTCATGAGCCACGTCGTCCACTACGGCTCCAGCGTGTTCGAGGGGATCCGCTGCTACGAGACCCCGCGTGGGCCAGCTGTATTTCGCCTCGATGCGCACATGCGCCGGTTCGCCGATTCGTGCCGCATCTACCGCATGCCGCTCAAGTATTCGATGGACGAACTGTCTCGTGCTGCTGTCGAGACGGTGGCCGAGAATGGGCTGCCGCACTGCTACCTCCGACCGGTCGCGATCCGCACCGGAGAGCAGATGGGAGTCCTTCCGAGTGATACACCCCTCGAGGTCTTCATCATTCCCTGGACGTGGGGGACGTATCTCGGTGCTGATGCACTGAAGAATGGCGCCGATGTCTGTGTCTCGAGCTGGAGGCGTCCGGCACCCGACACACTTCCGATGATGGCGAAGGCAGGAGGGAATTACCTCAACGGCCAGTTGTCGAAGATGCAGGCGCGCATCGACAACTACGTCGAAGGCATCATGCTCGACTCCTTCGGTCTGGTCTCCGAAGGAAGCGGCGAGAACCTGTTCGTCGTTCGCGACGGCAAGCTGCTCACGTCGACGATCAGCGCGGGAATCCTGAACGGCATCACGCGCGATTCAGTAATTCGGATTGCAAGGGATATGGGGGTGGAAGTGGTCGAGCAGGCGATTCCGCGCGAGATGCTTTACATCGCTGACGAGCTGTTCTTCACCGGAACGGCGGCGGAAATCACCCCCATCCGCTCGGTCGATCGCATTCCGGTGGGCGCCGGAAAGCCCGGTGCGCTCACTCTCGCAATTCAGCGCGAATACATGGGAATCGCCGGCGGTACGCTCGAGGACCGGTACGGATGGCTGACGCCAGTGCCGGCGCGCAAGGCGGCAACCAGCTCGCGGGGCGCGGTGAGGGAGCGCGTGGGGGACATGTCGGCGTCGCCGATCTGAGCCCCACTGTTACCAGCTACCGCTGGCGTCGTCGCAATGGTAGTGGTGTAACAGCTAGTATATTTCGGTAGGTCAGCCGAGGAGGAGTGCTTGATCGTAGGTTGTCTGGCACTGAATGCTTCATTTGAGCCGTTGACAATGGTGCCGATGCGTCGCGCACTGCGGCTCGTAATCGACGGAAAAGCAGAGATCGTAGAAGCGGATTTTGATCGCGTTGTCCGCTCGGAGAGACTGACGCTACCGCGTCCGGCCGTAATCCGCCTCACGCGCTTCATCCACGTCCCGCGCCGTTTCCGCCGCCAGGTGACGAACACTTTCCTGTTCGCGCGCGATCGTTATCGTTGCCAGTACTGTGGCCGCCTGCAGATCGAGCTCAAGCCGCGCGAGTCGCTGACCCGCGACCACCTGATCCCTCTCTCGCGCGGCGGAGCCAACGACTGGACGAACGTCGTTACCGCGTGCAGCCCGTGCAACACGAAGAAAGCGAACAACCTGCCGAGCGAGATCGGCATGCACCCGATGCACGCGCCGGTCGAACCGCATTTCGTGCATCTCAGCTGGGCGGTACGGCGCCTCACCGCGACCCAGGCCAAATACATCAGGCTTTTCTACGGCGAGGAGACGCTCCACCATCTCGAAGACCTGGAGCAGAGGCAGCCGGGAGCCGGTAGCCGGGTCTCCTAGTCCGAATCTCGGCGTCTGGTTAATCGCCGCTTCATCTGGCAACTCAAATACTGAAGCGGGCAGCGCTCAGCCCTTGAGCCAGAGCCTTCAGCTTTTGTAGATCTGTCTGACTTCTGCCTCTTGCTCGCTCCGAGCAGGCAATTTTCTCAGCTGTTTCAGAAGGGCCGAGCTCACAGCTTAGCGCTAAGACCTACCCTCCTTAGCTGTAGAGTGGCCAGAGAAAAAGAGCGCCAGATCGCCAGTATGAAAGCTGTCAGCTCCGGCTGGAAAGCCAAGTGCTGCCTGCTTCAGTTTTAGAGTTCCAGACGAAGCGCCGAGAACGAGACGCCGAGATGCGAGACGCGAGGCGCCGGTCAGGGCCGGAACGCCCCAGTCTTGGCCTCGTAGTGTCTCTTCTCCCCGCCCAGCAACCGCACTACGAGCGTCCGCACGCCCCGCCCGAGCGCCGTCCCCGGATTCTTCTTCCCATTGACGGCCGGCTTGAGCTCCCCGCGCAACCAGCGCTCGACTTCATCGAGATCGCTCAGTGAGAGTGTCTCGACATCGAGCAGAAGATTGTAGTAGCCACGCTGTCCCTTCTTAGGCAACGGAATCGCCGGACGATACGCAGCCTCCACGGCGTCGTCCGCATCATCCACGTTGGGGAAGGTGCCGAGCACTTCGACCTTTTTATCGACGACCCGCACTACGTCGTACTTCTTGCCCAGGACATCGTACTTGAGGATGACGTCCCACTCAGAGGCCGCTTTGATGTCATCGAACCATCGGCCTGACACCCATCGCTCGAGTCGGTAATGCAGCCGCGCCGGGAATCCATTCGCCAGCAGGTCGCGCATCGATGCGTCGGCGAGTAACCCCGACGACGCCACCGTCGGAGCGACATCGGCCCACGCATTGTCGGGCGGTGCGAGCACCGCTACCTGGACTTTTTTCTGGGCGGAGAGAGGCAAGGCGAAGACGAAGCCGGCGGCAAACAACGCGACGCCTGCACGCGCCGCCTTGCGCATCGATGCTCGTCCCGCCTGCCTGGACATCACTAGAAGCGCCTGTGTACCCGCAGGAATACGTTCGCGGGCTCCTTCGCCGCAGACACGGCTTTCGCGGCGTAAATACCCAGGATTCCCAGATCGAGCCCGAGACCCACGTCAGTTCTGAATGTCCCGAAGCGCGGAAAGCTCCGGCTCGAGTACTCCAGGGTGCCCGATGGCTGGCCAACCAACCAACCGCGGCCCGCGTCGACGAACGCGACGATCGTGGGTTGCACGGTGAAGCCGATCCCCCGCAGTCGAATGGGCCTCGAATTCAGGAAATCGAGTAGCGAAGAGTGGAGCTCGCTTCGGTACTCGAGCTGGGCCAGCGCGACGCGCTCGCACTGCGCGGGATTTCCCGCCGGCGGCTGGCCCGCATCGCTGCATTGAGAGACGTCCACCACGCCGGGTTGATATTTCCTGAAGTCGAACCCGGGAATGGACCCGATCCCGCCAACTGAAAAGCGCCGCTCCAGCGGCAGCTCGTCGCCGTGCAGCCATCCGCCAAGCACCACTCGGGCGTTGATCGACGTCGTCGGTGACAGCCGGTTGTAGCGGCGAAGATCAAGCAGCCCTCGTCCATAGGAGAGCAGCGAGACCGGCGCCGGCCGAGCGAGCGGCGAGGTCGGAGCGAGATCTACCACACGTCCGCTTCCGTGTTCGTACTCGAGTAGAATGAGCCAGCCCGTCGACGGATTGAGCTCGTTGTTTCTGGTGTCGACGTTCGCGCGGACAACCGCAGTATGAAACCGCCCTGCGTCAACCAGCGGATTCGCGCGCCATGCCGCGCCATTTCTGAAAATCGAGAATACGTTGCGCGCTCGAACGCTGCCCCAGCGCTCGTCGCCCCAATCGGCCGTAAGACTGCTGTGCGCGCTCATATAAAACGTCGCGCTCAGCTTTCCGCCGTGACGATTGAAGTAGTCGCGGAAATCCCGGCGAACCAAAAAGGAGGCGAGCGCCGCGTCGGGATCCGGCAGCTGCCACGTCTCTACGGGCGTGACGACGTCGTACGAGGCGAGTCCGATGCCATAGCCACGTTCGCGACCGACGCGCATCTGCGCCGAAACATTGTGGCCGAGGTTCTGCGCGTCCCAGTGAAAAGTGTCCGCGCTCCGAATAATGCCGAGCACTGACACGTTGAACGCGGCTCGGCCCGAGCTATCGCGAAATACCGGGCCGATGTGCACCGGCAATCCCTCGACACGGTTGTAGGTCTTTCCGGAGCTGAGGACGAGACCGCTGCTCCGGCCTGATCGAGCCCACAGTCCCAACCGCACCGCGCTGCTGTCCGTTGGCAGAGTGTCGACTTGTTGCGCGCTCACGGCCGGAGCGGCGACGCATGCGAGCAGGATGCCAAGCGCGGCATTCACCTTCCACGTTTTCGTCATGTCTCCTATACCCTGCTCGCGTTGATTCCGAGTCGTTTCATTCGCCGGTAAAGGTTCGGCCTGTCGGTCTGCAGACGTCTTGCGGCATCGGCGATGTTTCCCCCCGCCTCCGCGAGCGCGCGCGCAATCACCTGGCGCTCGAAGCTGTCCAGTCGCTCGGCGAGTGACACGGGCGCTGCCGCCGCCTCCCGCGCATCCTTCCGTACCGTCGGGCCGTCCCTCACCACGGTTGTCGCAAGCGGCATCTCGGCGTCGCGATCCACAATGAGCACGTCCTCAACTTGCTGGCCGCTGATCTCGGCCCCCGGATGCAATATCGCGAGACGCTCAACGATGTTGGCGAGCTCGCGCACATTACCAGGCCACGGGTAATCCCGCAGAAGCTGTAGAGCGTCGCTGCGCCACTTCGGCTTCGCCTGGCCGGTGCGCTGAAGAAACTGCTCGGAGAAATGGGCCACTAGTTGGAGAATGTCATCCCCGCGTTCCCGCAGCGGCGGTATTGCAAGCGGGATGACGTTGAGCCTGAAGTAAAGGTCTTCCCGAAATGACCCGGCGCGAACCGCGCGCTGCAAATCATGATTGGTCGCGGACAGAATTCGGACGTCGGCGCGGATGACCTTGTTTCCTCCGACACGCTGGATCTCCTTTGCTTCAATTGCCCGCAGCAATTTCGCCTGCGCGTCGGCCCCAAGGTCGCCAACCTCGTCGAGGAAGAGCGTTCCCTTGTGCGCGAGCTCGAAGCGGCCGATGCGCGTCTGAGTTGCGCCGGTGAATGCGCCGCGCTCGTGGCCGAACATCTCGCTCTCTACGAGATCACGCGGGATCGCAGCGCAATTCACCCTCACGAACGGTTTTTCTCGCCTGGTGCTGGCGTCGTGAATCGCGCTCGCGACGAGCTCCTTGCCCGTTCCAGACTCGCCGGTTATCAGCACGCGCGCGTCGGTCGGAGCTACCCGCGCGATCATTTGCCTCACAGCCGCCATCGCCGCGCTGGTCCCGACCATTTCTCCGGTGAATCCCAACTCGGCTCGCAGCGCGCGAGCAACACGGCGGCTTTGTCGGAGCTCCAGTGCGGATGCAACCGCGAGAAGCACCCCTTCCGGAGTCAGGGGCTTCTCCAGGAAGTTGAACGCGCCGAGCTTGGTCGCTTTCACGGCGTCGGCGAGGCCCGCGCGACCGCTCATCATGATTACCGGCAGGTCCGGAGCAATCTCGCGCAACCTTCCGAGCGTCGCCATGCCGTCGAGATCGCCGGGCATCATCAGGTCGAGAAGCGCGACGTCGGGCTCACCCTCTTTGACGCGCGCAACAGCCTCGATCCCACTCGGAGTTTCGGTGACTTCGTAGCCTTCGCCTGTGAGCAACGCGCCGACCATGCGCCGAATATTCGGCTCGTCGTCGGCGATAAGAACAATCGGCACTTACGTCGCGGAGTCTCGCGCCGGCGGGCCCGTAAGCGCGCCTTGCCGCGCGTCGCCGGCGCTTCTGCCTTCCGACAGAAGCCGGGTCGTGAATCTCTGGCCTTCCGATATACGCTCCACTTCGATGGCGACGGCCTCGAGCGCCTGCTCGATGCGCTCGAGACGGCTGGCGACTTCGACCGGCACGCGAGGATTTCGGGAATCTGCGTCCATCTTCCGCGAGTACGCTCTCGAGAGCGGAATTCCGATCGCGCAGATGATCGCGGTGGCAAACGCGCCAAGCGGAACAACTATTTCAGGCCCCATGCTCTACCTTCTCCTTCGCGGCGCCGACGCCGTTTGCGGGTATCGTGAGTTGAATCTGCGTTCCCTTACCCAACGTGCTGGTTGCAGTGACAGTTCCATCGTGTGCCCACACCGCCTGGCGCGCAATGGCCAGGCCCAGCCCAGTGCCGCCGGGCTTGTGCGTAACGTACGGCTCCCAGATCGTCTCCAACTTGTCCGGCGGGATGCCTTTGCCATTGTCGGCTACTGAGATTCGGACGGCACTTTTTCCGTTGATCAATGCATGCTGCGCCCTGACGGTAATTCGTCCGTTCGCGCCAGACGCATCCACCGCATTCAACAGAACGTTGCTCAATGCGCCGGCGAGCGCGCCGTTGTGACCATAAACGCTCGGCAGATTTTCCTCTATTTGCAGGTCGAGCACAATGGTTGATGGTACGCTGCTGCGCGCAGTGTAGCGCACGAGCTCTCCGATATCGATTTCAGATGGCGGGCCTTCCGGGAGCTTTCCGAACTCGGCGAAGCTCTTGGCCATCCGATCCAGCCGATCGGACTCCATCTCGATCACATCGACGTCTTCCTGCAACTCGGGCGGGGCCTGTCCGCGCAATCTTGCCAGCGCGAAACGAATGGGAGTGAGCGGGTTCTTGATCTCGTGCGCAACTCTACGGGCACTTTCTCTGAAGGTCTGCAATCGCTCCGCTTCGACAGCCTGACGACGACCGTGTTCGAGCTCTGAAACCATCTCGCGCATGCTGCGTCGCAACGTCTCGAACTCCGGCGCTCCACGCACACGACTCGTCGTCACCTCGATGGTGGTCGCATCGTCACCATGGGTCCCATTGGTGCCGTTGCTTCGAACGACGGTTCGCTGCGGCGGCGGTGGTAACGATTCGCCATGTCCAATCAATTCTGTCCATCGCACCAACTCGTCGAGCGGCCGGCTCAATTGCCGGCTCAGATGACCGGCGACGCGCGACGCGGCGCCCGTTAGAACCAGCAGTGCTAAAACTCCCGCGATGGCGACGACACGCAGCGTTCGCGCGGCAAGAAAGCTGTAGCGACGCGCCTGTTCCACCGACAGCCGCAATTCGCGCTCGTGCGCGTCGATGGCGCGCCGTTGCGAAGCGGTGAGCGGCGCCTGACGTGCGGCCGCAATTGCCCTCTCGCCGCTGGCAGCCACGCTGTCCCATGCCGAACGTTCGGTCACGAATGGGAGCGCAGTGCTGACGGTTCCGCTCCACAAAAGCGTGAGCAAGAGCGCGGGCACGATCGCGAACAACGAGAGGATCAGTACCAGGCGCGTGCGGAATCGCAGTTGATTCATGGGGATTCGGGTATAAATTATACCCGTACGGCGCGACTTCGAGGATCCTGCGACCGGTCAACCAGCTGGTTGACGCGCTTCGCATGGACCTGAAGACGCACCGCCTGCGGCGACCGTCGCAGGACAACAGAATGGCTGCACCCGCCCACCAAGGTTCGCCGGTACGCAGCCGCGCACTCGTAATCCAACAATTCATGCCACCACGACCACACCGGTCCGCGCACTCACACATCGCGCACCGCCACGTCGCCCCGATCCATCGCGGGCCACAGGCAATGTCCCAAACGGCTCTCGCCGCCCCCCACCACGCTCCCAACGCCTGCCTCCTGATCGACTTCGACAACGTCACGTTGGGCATCCGCTCCGATCTGCAGACCGAGCTCAAGAACCTCCTCTCCTCCGACATCGTAAAAGGCAAAGTCGCAGTGCAGCGTGCCTACGCTGATTGGAGACGCTATCCGCAGTATGTCGTTCCGCTCACCGAATCTTCGATCGATCTGATATTTGCCACTGCTTACGGATCGGCGAAAAAGAACGCCACCGACATCCGGCTGGCGATCGATGCGATGGAGCTCGTGTTCAGCCGCCCCGAAATCGGAACCTTCATTCTCCTCTCCGGTGATTCCGACTTCTCGAGCCTCGTCATCAAGCTCAAGGAATACGGCAAGTACGTCATCGGCGTCGGCATTCGTGAATCGTCGAGCGATCTTCTCGTCCAGAACTGCGATGAGTACTACAGCTACAACGCACTCGCCGGACTGGTCAAAGCAGGTGAGGAAGAAGTCGTCAAGCACGATCCATGGGAGCTCGTGACCGAAGCGATCACCCGCATGAAGCGGAACGGCGATGTAATGCGCGCCGATCGTTTGAAACAGGTGATGCAGCAGATCGACAATTCCTTCGATGAAAAGAATCTCGGGATGTCGAAGTTCTCACGCTTCGTTTCGGAAGCCGCGCATCGCGGCCTTCTCAGCCTCACCAAACTGGAGAACGGGCAGTTCGAAGTTGGTCCGCCAAATGGTGTCGCTCCGGCGATTCGCGAACAGGTTGCGGAACCGCAGGCACAGAGACCGGCGCACACTCCAGCGGAAGAATCCGAATCCGGAGATCGGCCACGTCGCGGGCGCAGGGGAGGGCGCGGAAGGGACAGAGACCGCGAGGGCCGCGGCCCACGTCAGGCACACGCCTCCGCCCAGACAAACGGTGACGCGGAAACAACGCCGACCGCCGCCGTTCAGACCCGAGAGCCGGCTGCGGCCTCCAACGGAGATGGGATCGGCAGCAGCGGTATCCGCCTCACCCGTGAAGATGCTTTCAACCTGGTGCGACGCGCTGTTGCGCAGAGCGGCCCCTCTCGCGCGAGCGAGGTTCGCACCACCGCGCGGGAACTGCTCGGTCGGGACAGCGAGAGCCTGAGTGAGCGGAATTTTCTGCGCATCCTCCAGGACGCGCACGACGCGGATCTGATCGATCTTCGACGCCGCGGAAGTGATTACGAGGTGGCACCAGCAGCGCCGGCCACACCCGTGAGCGAGCAGCTTGCGGCCGCCGAACCTCCGAAGCCGGTACCAACCGGGCCGTCCATGCCTACTGGTATGGGAGCCCGCAGTGCTCCGTCGACGCGTGGTCGCGGACGCGGTCCAATTGGCGCCCGCGTTGGCGCTCCCCCCGCACATCTCCTGTCAATCGGAGTGGTGGAAACTTCGCGCCCTTCGAGCGCTGCGCCGCCGCCCGAGCCTGTTGTGACCGAGAGCGTCCCGGATCTACCGGTCACCGGCGAAGACGCACTCGCAACCGCTGGTGACGCGCCGAAGGCAGCCAGGAAACGCGGCGTACGCGAAGACGCGAAGCCTCGTCGTCCGCGCAAGCCCGCGCATGCGGAGGGAGACAAGGCCGCTCCTCGTCGCGGCGCTCGCAAGAGCCGGAGCAAGACCGCCGGCAGCGAGTAAAAGGTGCGGAGGCACGCCGTCTCGAGCCCAGCGGAATCGCATTCGACTCTCCTGGGCTCGCGATCACGTGGCACGTTTCACCGAGGGCGCTCACTCCCCGCGACCTTTTACAACCGCGATACAGAAATCGTAGCGCGCGCGATGCTCGGCACCGTTCTCGAGTGTGAAACACAGGACGGGATCGCTAGCGGTATCATTGTGGAGACCGAAGCCTATCTGGGCGAGCACGACCTCGCATGTCATGCAGCCGCTGGTCGAACTGCCAGGACAGAGTCGCTCTACGGTCCGCCTGGCATTTCGTACATCTATTTCATCTACGGGATGTACTGGTGCTTCAACGCGGTCACCCGCGAAGAAGGGTTGCCGAGCGCGGTTCTGGTCCGCGCGCTCGAGCCACTCGACGGCATCTCGCTGATGCACCGCCGCCGCCCTCGGGTAAAGAAATCCGTCGAGCTAACCAATGGGCCCGGCAAACTCTGCACGGCCCTCGGCATCACAGGCTCGATGAGCGGAAAAAGCCTGCAGCGAAAACCGATCATCATTCGCGAGGGAGAGCCGGTCACCGACAGTGCGATCGAGACGACGACGCGCATCGGGATCACCCGCTCCGCAGACTGGCCGCTGCGGTGGTTCGTTCGAGGAAATGCATTCGTCTCGAAAGCGAAGCCTTCTTCTGGATCCTGAGCGCGCACAAAAAAGAACGGCCCCTTTCGGGGCCGTCCGCTCATGATCGTCAGGCGCGCCGAGAGCTGCTATTCCCGATCGATTGAGCTTCCAAAGTTGTAGCGAACCCCGAATTCAAAGAACGAGAGCGCGCTGGAGAAGAGAAAGCCGGTGTTGGCCGGAAGCAGTGATTCCTGCGCAAAGATGGCTGCGCGCTTGGTCTGAATCTGCACACCGCCCATTCCGAGAATGCCTGCACGGCTGCGCTTGCTCTCGACTTCGTCAATGAAAGCGTTCGTCGGGAACGTGTTCGCTGTGTCCGCGAAGATCCTCGCGCTGCCGAGTACCGCTATGGTGTAGCCGATGCCCGCGTAGGGGGTGATGCCGCCAAAGTGCTTGGGGAAGGCGACGGCCGCGAAGCTGATTCTTCGCATGTCGTTCACCCGCACGGTACGCTGACTGGTTTTCGATGCCTGGTCGAACACTTCTACATCGCGCTCAAATATCGACTGGTCTCCCGATACGTAGAGACCACCCTTCGTGCGCGTGATCAGCCAATCGATTCCGAGGTTGGCGGTCGATGTAGTTCCGTGACCCGACGGCGTGAAGGTATTGATTCCGGCTTTCGCTCCCCAAAACCAGGAGTTGTCGAAGTTCCGCATGCCCTGCGCGTTCGCGCTCGCGGAAACGACTAGCGCGGCGGCCATCGCCACGGCAACTGCTCTGAGCTTCTGCATGAAGGCTTCCTCTAGATTATGCCTAGCTTCGTCCCGACGGTCCTGAAGGCCGCGATGGCCTGGTCCAGATCGTCGCGTGAATGGGCCGCACTGAGCTGACAGCGCACACGCGCCTGCCCCTGAGGCACGACCGGAAAGCCGAACCCCGTCACAAAGACGCCTTCATCCAGCAACATGTCACTCATTTTTATTGCGGTGGCTGTCTCGCCTACGATTATCGGAACGATCGGTGTCTCGCCCGGGAGCGGCTTGAACCCGGCTTCGGTAATAGACGACCGAAAGTAGCTGGTGTTATCGCGCAGCTTCTGCACGAGCTCCGGATGCTCGTTGAGATGCTCGATCGCACCGAGTGCGCTCGCCGCGACGGTCGGTGGCAGCGCGTTCGAAAAAAGCTGCGGCCGCGACCGTTGGGTGAGCATGTCACATAGCGACGCGGTGCCGGCGACGAAACCGCCTGCCGCGCCTCCCAGCGCCTTCCCAAGCGTCGATGTGATGACGTCGACCTCACCGAGGACTCCAAAATGTTCGGCGGTTCCGCGACCGGTAGCGCCGAGCACACCGGTGCCATGTGAGTCGTCGACCGCGACGATAGCGTCGTAGTCCCTTGCCAGCTGCAGAATCTCGGGAAGTCTGGCAATGCTGCCTTCCATCGAGAAAACGCCGTCCGTCCAGATGATGCGGCGCCGCGCGCTCTTCGCGGTCTCGAGCTTGGAGCGAAGGTCGTCGAGATCCGAGTGCTGATAAACCGCGGTCGTGCACTTCGTGATGCTCTTCGCCAGCCGGATCGAATCTATGATCGACGCGTGGTTCAAGGCATCGGACACCACGAAATCGTTTTGCTCGACGATCGTTGCCGTCAAACCTTCGTTCGCATTCCACGCTGACACGTAACTGAGGGAAGCTTCGGTGCCAACGAGATTGGCGATCGCCTGCTCCAGATCGCGATGAACGGTAAAAGTCCCGCAGATGAACCGGACGCTCCCCGTGCCCGCGCCGAAGCGCTCGAGGCCGTCGATTCCCGCCTGCACGACGTCCGCCTCGCTCGACAGGCCGAGATAGTTGTTCGAGGAGAGAATTACTACTTCGCCGCGGCCTTCCATCTGCACGCGCGCGTCCTGCGGCGACGCGAGGTAATTGAGACGCTTGTAAACGCGATCCTGCTTGAGCTTGTCGATCGCCGCCGCCAGCTCTGAATCAAACTTCTTGTTCAATGCCACTTCAGACCTCGCTTCGAGAGTTCATGAAATTTCGAAGATGACCTTCCCGGCCTCGCCAGACTTTATCGCGGCGATGGCGGCGTCAGCTTCCGAGATGGGGAAGCGGTGCGTGATGACGGGCGTGGGGTCGAATTCGCCGGAGCGCAGGAAACGGGTCATCTGATGCCAGGTCTCGTACATCCGCCGGCCGACTACACCGTAGATGGTGAGTCCCTTGAAGATGACCTCCGTCGCCAGATCGAAATCCACTTTCTTGGAGGGGATGCCCAGCATTTGGACACGCCCACCGACCCTGACCAGCGCGAACGCCTGATGGATTGCCGCGGGTACTCCCGACATCTCGAGCACGACGTCTGCTCCGAGCCCACCGGTTGCTCCTCTCACGACCTGCTCCGCCTGCTCGGGATGAATGGCGTCATTCGCCCCCATGTCTCGCGCGAGCGCGAGCCGCGTATCGTTTACATCCGTCGCGATGATCCGCGACGCGCCCGCGGCTCGGCAGATACCAATCGCGAAGATGCCAATCGGTCCGCAGCCGGTGACGAGCACCACTGACCCCGGGATCTCTGCGGTGAGGACAGTGTGAAATGCATTGCCCATGGGGTCGTGGATCCCGCCGACATCGTAGGAGATTGCGTCGTCGAGATGCCAGACATTGGTGGCCGGCATCGAGATGTATTCAGCGAAGCAGCCATCGCGGTCGACGCCGATGATGCGGGTGTACGGGCAGACGTGCGAATTGCCAGTGCGACAGAGAAGGCACCGCCCGTCGACGATGTGACCCTCGGCGGTTACGCGGTCGCCCTCCTTCACGTCGGTGACGAGGCGGCCGACCTGAACGACGTCGCCCGCAAACTCGTGACCGACGACGAAGGGCGGCTTGCACCGCCCCTTTGCCCACGCATCCCAGTCGTAGATGTGCACGTCGGTTCCGCAGACGCCGGCGCGCCGGACGCGAATGAGAACTTCGTCCTCGCGGATCCCCGGCTCTGCTACATCCTTGAGCTTGAAACCCGGTGCCGCCGATTCCTTTACCAGCGCTTTCACGAGCTACTCCGTTGGGGATTCGAGAAAAACTTTCCTGGTCACGCGGGAATTCTAAGCTGCCAGCGACACGCTGCTTTTGGAAGTGAGTGTCGATCGTTCGAACGATTCGATGGCAACGAGTATTGCACGCACATCTCTTGCATTCTATATTCGCGACGAGTTACGAGCAGCGACGCGAGCTCGTCGTCGCAGCGAAGTTTATTTTTGCGACTCGCGTGCCGGTCAGGACGTGATGCAGGACTCGCCGGTTCATCAAGGTGCCGGTGAGAGTTCTACTTCATCGTGGAGAGACAACATGGCAGCAGCGAAAAGAGGCGGACGTAAGAAGGGCGGCGCACGTAAGAGCTCCGGCAGAAAGTCGAGCCGTAAGAGCAGCAGCGGTCGGAAGTCCGGAGGCCGGAAGTCGAGCGGTCGTAAGAGCGGCGGCAGAAAGAGCGGTCGCAAGAGCAGCCGCTAGCCCCAGAGTTTCTTGCAACAACAGAAAAGCCGGCGAGATCGCCGGCTTTTTTGCTTGCGGACATGTTGTCAACGAGAGTAGCGCGCACTCGCCAGGTCCACGATCCGGCCGATAAGCGCAGGGTAATCGAGTCCTGATTTCTGCGCCGCCCGCGCGAACTCACTCTTCTCTTCGAGATAGCAGTTGGGATTGGCTTCGATGACGTAGACCTCCTCTGCCGCGGTAACCCTGAGGTCGATACGCGCGTAGTCGCGAAGCCGCAAAGCCTGAAAGGAGTCGATCGCCACCTGCTGGATCTTTTTTGCGAGATCTTCGGAGAGATCCGACGGGAACACGGATTCCGTTCCTTCGAACTCCGCGCCTTTTTCGTCTCCGCTGTCTCCCCACTTGGCCTCCCAGCTCGCGATTTTGGGGAGTCCCTTGGGAAATTTTGAAAAATCGAGCTCGATGATCGGCAGCGCTTCCACCTTACTGTTTCCGAGCACTCCGACATAGAACTCACGACCGTCAATGAACTCTTCCACGAGCACGGGCGATTGGTATTCCTGCTGCGTGCCGCCCATTACGTCGAACAGCTCCTTGATGTTGTTGACCACGGACTTCTGAGTGATGCCGAGGGATGCGTCTTCCTGCGGCGGCTTGACGAGAAGTGGGAAGCTGATGTCGCCAGCCCAGTCTACCTGGCCGCGGTACAACGTCGCGAACTTCGCGCTCTGGATTCCGTGAAAGGCGAGAACCTTTTTCGTCAGAGTCTTGTCGCCGGCGAGAATGAGACCCGCGGGACTCGATCCCGTGTAGTGCAGATCGAGAAGATTCAAGAGCGCCGCAACGTTCGACTCCAGCGCGCTCTTGCCGCGAAAGGACTCCGCCAGATTGAATACGAGATCGGGCGGCTCTCTCGTCAGCGAGTCGATTAACGGCTGTACGGCATTATCCACCGCGAGCCGCTGGCAAGTGTGCCCGTTCGCTCTCAGTGCAGAGTCGAGCTGGTCGAGCACGGGGTCTGCGGGCGGCTCCAATGCATCCGCACTGTGGAGTACGGTGATCTTCATCGGCCTCCCGACCCCGATCCGCCATCGATCGCATTGGTGTAACGGTAATTCATCATGACCGCCGTTCCGAACGCCGTTAGCTCGATCAGCGTCGCTGCCTCGAGCCCCGACAATTTGAGGTTGAGCCGATCGGACCGATCGCGGAGAAAGTCGATGAACTGTCGCACTATCGACGCGTTCTCACCGGTCCAATAGGATATGCGCGTTACGATCTCGCGCTTGTGCCTCGCGATGAAATCCGCGGCAGACGCCGCGCCCGGCGCGTGCTCTGCGTCCGCAAAAATCGTTTTCAGATCGCCGTCAAAGATACGGTCATCGCGAATCGGGATGTTCTCTTCGTTGTCCTGATAATGTTCGGCGACAGTGTACTGCATCGCCGCCACGGGCAAATCGTCCTCGGAAGGCTCGGGAACTGTCGGGATCTGGTGCGCAACCTCCTTCATTACTTCCTCGACATACCTGAGTTTCCGGAGCGCTCCCCAACCGTCGTATTCTCGCTCCCAATTGAGGCCCGGGGTAAGCCAAACGGCGAATGTCTCAGCGAAGTCTTCGTCCGGATGTTTTTGCGCGTACCAACCCAGGATGTGCCGAACGTAATCGTGCGAGAAAGGATCTGCGCGGTAGCGTTCGCGGTACGGACGCGAGTAGGGTCCGAACATCTTGCGCCAATCCGGCCGGTCGTACAGGCGATAGGCGTAATTGAAGGCGTGACCGGCTTCGTGCCGCAGGTAGCGCATCGATTCCTGCTCCCCTTCAACGGCCGCGGAATAATCCTCTTCGATCTTCGACAAGCGCTCGTCGGCGAGGTAGAAGGGAACTCCAATAAGCGGTGTCCCATCGGGACATCCCCACTGGTCACTGAGATAGACCGGTGGGCGGAACTCGAGTCCCTTGGCGCCGAGCTCCTCGTAGAGCTGGTTGACCAGCTTTTCGAGTAGTGTGCCCCGAATGGCGAGCCCGATGTCGGAGATGCGTTGGGCAAGCAGCGCGTGACGCTCGCCTTCCCAATTCGGTGCGGATTCTTCCACGGCAGCTGATCGGGCAAGGGGCGTACCCGATCAATGCTTGGTACTCCAGCTCGGGTCTGGAACTGCAACGGAACGGGCGAGAGCTGTCAGTAGCGTAGATGTCAGTTTGTCAGTTCACTACGCCCGGACTTACCTCCGCGCCCTTATAGCCGCTGCCTGTGCCGCGAATGGCGAGAGGAAAGTCCCGACGTCTTGACCTGACTACCTGACATCTAACCGACTCGGAGCTCTCGCCCGTTCCGTTGCAGTTTGAAAACGTCAGTAACCCCAACCAGCCCATAATGAAAAGGCCCCGCAGTGCGGGGCCCGGTACTATTTATAGTAGTAGAAGCCTAAGCAGCCCTTGTCGCGCTATCGGCCGAGTTTTCGGGCACCGGCCCCCAGATGTACGCGCAGAACACCGGAGTCGGCTCCGTCTTGTCTCCCCGGGAGATAATAATGCCCAGCGGCTCTGACTTCGCCGTATCCTTACGAACCTTCTCCATTTCTCTCTCTCTCTTGGTAAGTGCCACACGCGTGGCGCAGCGCCTATCATGGCAGCACCCATACCAAGTTGGACGCCGCGCGCAACTGATTGTTAATCAATCGGTTACGTGCGCGCGCATTCCAGCGCCGACCCAGAAGCGTTGCAAATTGACACGCCGCTTGAGGACACCTGTGTCATCACGACACGGGTCTAACTGGCGATCTTCTTGGCGAGAAAGTTGGTCGACGACCCGGAGTCCGCTTCGACCGAAATCGTCCAACCTTTGTATTGGCGACGAAGCTCCGTGACCGACACTCCGCGCTGCCCTCGGATGATCGTTCCGACGAGATGCACCCCGCCTTCACGGGTCGCACTCTGAAGAACCTCGAACGCTCTCATGCGTTCTTCCGCCGTCAATCCCGCAAACGCGTCTGGAGTGCACACGACGGCTCCGAGCGGCGAGTCCGGTGCCCAGCTCGCGAGATTTGACAGCATGCCCTGAATTCGCTCCGTAAGCCCCGCTGCGTGTGCGGCGTTCATAACGCGCTCCAGCGCGTTCTCCTCACTGTCGAGCGCCGTCACGTCGCATCCGTGGGCCGCGAGGTAGAGAGCAGTCCGCTCTATCTCCCCGCCAGCAACAAGGACTTTCGATTCCGCCGGCGGATGCACTTCACGCGCAAGAATTCCATCAGGCCGAATTCCCCAGTGCTCCGGACGACGATATTCCTCGAGTAGTTTGACGCGCTTTCTTCGCCAGGTGTCGTAGCCCGGGATACGCAGGCGCTTCCGAATGATTCGATCCACCTCGGCCCACAACAGAAGCTCATCCATCGCGAACTGCTCGCCCGCGCGCAGCGACGCGACTGCCTCATCGCCAATCTTTAGAATGGCGGAGCGCGATACCGATTCCTTGTAATTCTCGATCTCGTTCTCTACGTACAGTTCGTATTCGTGCTTGAGAGAACGCGGACTGTGTTGCGCCATGGCCCAGGGCAGGGGTACGAACGTTGTCAGGCGCTTAAGGTAGGTGCCCCCGCCGAACTCGCAAGGGCGATTGTCGACGACTCTACAGGAGATCTAAGCGGCCGACGGAACCAGGCCGACGCGCATTGCGTAGTGCACGAGACTCACCACGTCACGAACGCCGAGTCGTTTCATGAGCTCACCGCGATGACTCTCGACTGTCTTGACGCTGAGCTTTAGCTCCTTCGCGATCTCGCGGGTGCGACGCCCTTTCGCCACGAGAGTGAGCACTTCGATCTGGCGTCGCGTCAATTTCTCGAGAGGGCGGCGCACAAAGACTGCGTTGCTGATCGCGGCGGGAAGCCGAGCAACGTTCGCTTTGAGGACGAGGTCCTCGGCGCCGGCTCGCACGAAAGCCACGGCTTGAGCACCGTTCACCGATTCAGCGAAAAGTATGAACGGCGCCGTGGGACGCTCGCGCCGTACGATATCGATTGCCGTCAGCGCCCTGAGCTCTCCCGCCGAATGATCCGCAACCACGACGTCCGGACCAAACTCCTGCAGAGCCGTGATGAATGAGCTCTCGCAGTTAGCGCACTCGATCACGGCAGCAAGACCAGAACGGTCGAGCTGCTCGCGGACCGCCGGCGCGTCAGGATCGTTCTGAAGGAGGAGGACACGGATAGATCCGTTTCGATTAGAAGGCGAGCTGTGCACGACAAGAATTCTCCTGCTGGGAATCCCCGCGCATTGCGCACGAGGGAGCGAAAGATGACTTTGAGGCGAGGGTTTGTACCCTTTCTTACTCTACTTCCGTGGGCTTTTCTACGCAACGGATACGCCTTTGCCCGAGCTACCCGAAGTCGAACGTGCCGCCCGCGCCCTTACCCGCGCCGCCGTCGGAAAAACCATAGCCTCAGTGAGAGCGATTCATCCGTCGCTCCGCAGGAAGCTGCCACCTGCCAAGGCCCGCGCTGCAAAGGGAAAGCGCATTGAACGCATAGAGCGCCGCGGCAAGCATCAGCTCCTGCACCTCGATTCTGGAGATACACTGGTCGTCCATTTCAGAATGAATGGCGATTGGGAAATCGGCACCACCAGAGACGAGGTCGACAGGTTTGCCCGGGCCGTTATCGAGCTCACCGATGGCACTCGCATTTCCCTAGTAGATCGGAGAGCGCTCTCGTCGATTACCCTCGACAAGAAGGGGACGTCTTCGCTTCCCAAGCTTGGCCGGGAAGCCAGCGACAAGGCCCTCGACGCGACCTACCTCCTCGAAGTCCTGAAGCGCAAAAAACTGGCGATCAAGCCCGCCATCATGGATCAGTCGGTTCTCGCCGGCCTCGGCAACATTTACGCGGCCGAAGCGCTTTGGGAAGCGCAGATCGACCCGCGCACGCCAGCGGCGTCAATGACGATTGAAGGCTTGAGCAAGCTGGTCGATGCTATCCGCGTGGTACTGAGTCCACGCAATCGCCGGCCCGGCCGGTATACCGAGGAGCGTGGCACCGAACGCTTTGCGGTTTACGATCGCGAGGGGCAAAAGTGCCGTCGCTGCGATGGAGTCGTTGAGCGGATCGTACAGGGCGGCAGGTCTACCTATTTTTGCGCGAGCTGCCAGCGAGGATAGTCAGTCCATCATTTCGAGAAGCGCGCCCTTGATGTATCCCGTCTCGGGTATCGTCAGTACTTCTGGATGATCGATCGGTTGGCCTGTGAATGCCCGAATTGAAACGCGTCGTCCGCTGTCGGCTGCGGCTTCCTGAAGCATCTCGAGAAAGAGCGGCTTCGTCAGGTGAAAACTGCAGCTCGCCGTGTACAAAAGCCCTCCCGGCGCCAGTAATCGCATCGCACGAAGATTGATGTCCTTGTAGCCGCGCAGAGCACCGGGAACCGCAGCGCGAGTTTTTGCGAACGCCGGAGGATCGAGAACGATCGTGTCGAAGGTTGTGCCGTCCTGCTCCTTCTCCCTCAGAAAATCGAACGCGTTCGCCTCGACGAAAGAAATATTCGCAATCGAATTCCGGGCGGCGTTGTCAGCCGCGCGCCGCAGCGCGGGACCCGAAGAATCGAGCGCCGTGACGTGCGTCGCATTGCGCGCGAGGTGCAGCGCGAACGAGCCGTGGTAGCTGAAACAGTCGAGAGCTCTTCCTCGCGCCACCGTGCCCACGAAGTGGCGGTTTTCGCGTTGGTCCAGAAAGGCACCGGTTTTTTGGCCACTCCAGGGAGCCGCTACGTACTTAACACCGTACTCGTGTACCTCGATTTCCCGCGGCACGTCGCCGTAGAGCAGCACCGTTTCCCGTTCCAGTCCCTCCTTCGATCGTAAAGGAACGTCGTTGCGCGCCAGGACTCCGTCGGGGACTACGAGGGAACGGAGTGAAGCGAGGATCTCTTGCCTGAACCGCTCCAGTCCCGCGCTCATAAACTGCACGACGAGCCACGCGTCGTACCTGTCGCAAATGAGCGACGGACAACCGTCGCCTTCGCCATGAATCAGGCGGAAGGCGTTGGTGTGGTCCTCGAGGGGCGTTCGGCGGGCGATCGCGGAAGCTATTCGCTCATCCCACCACGCCTGATCGATGTTCGCGTCCGGACTACGATCGAGCAGCCTCAGCGAGATCTCGGATTGCGGACTCCACAGCGCCCAGCCCAGTGGCTTTCCGCGCTGGTCGTGAACCAGGACAGCTCCAGCGTCCACAAGTGGACGTTCGATGACATCGGTGCGGTAGATCCAGGGATGCCCGCTGAGCCACCGCCGCGCGCCTTTTGCGTTCACTCTTGCAACGGTCACGGCCTGAATGTAATCGCGCGCTGCGGGCCAGGGCTGCATGTACACTTCTTGCGAAAGGCAGGGACATGAAAGGCATCGTTGCGCTCGCAGTAGGCGCGGCCGGAAGCGGCGGCGTCGCGTACCGCGAGTACCGCTTACGCTCCCGCGCGGACCGGCTTAGCGCGGCAACGCTGGAGAGTCTCCTCAATGCAATCGATGCCAACGACGCTATTACCGGCGCCCACGTCCGCCGCGTGGCGACCTACGCACTTATCCTCGGCGAAGCCGCCGGTTATGACACGCGAACTCTGCGCAGTATCGAGCGGATCTCGCTCTTTCATGACATCGGCAAGCTGCACGAAGCGCTCACCGACATTTTTCACGATCCGTCGAAGCTCACACCCGAAGAGCGCCGCGCGGTCATGACCCACCCGCAGCGCGGTGCCGAGGTCTTGGCACCTCTGGTCGCCTTCTATCCGGATTTGGGGAAGGGAGTCGCCGCGCACCACGAGCGCTGGGATGGATCGGGGTATCCGCGCGGACTCAAAGGTCGGAGAATCCCGCTCGCCGCTCGCGTTGTCTCGATTGCGGACAGCTTTGATGCAATCACCCACCGTAGGCGGTACAGTCACGCCAGAAGTCTGACCGAGGCGACCCGGGCAATCGCCGAGGGTCGGGGTACTCAATTCGATCCCGAACTGGTCGATCTTTTTCTGAGCCCGCCCGTGCGTTCGCAAATAGCGAAGGCGATGCGCCGCGCGAACAGCGCCAAAAAGGATGCCGGCAATAGAAGGCGTGGCGAAGCTCAGCCCGCCCGAGACATCAAATTCCGATGGCGGCCGCGAGAGCGCGGGCCGCGCGCTCGGGATTCTCAGACTTGAAGATGGCGTTGATCACCGCGACTCCGGTCGCGCCGTGGAGCTTGATCTGCAGCGCGCCTTCCGGTGTGATTCCTCCGACGGCGACCGCGGGAAGGCTCACCAGTCCAGCGAGTCGCTCGAAACCCTGAACACCGATTGCAGCGCCGGCGTCAGCCTTCGAGTCGGAGCCGAAGACCGGACCAATTCCGACATAATCCGCATCTTTGGCGTTAGCGAGCTCGATGTCGCTGCCGAGTGATGCGCCAACGATGAAATCCGGCGGCGCGAATCGCCGGATCGCGGCGACGGGGAGATCCGCTTCGCCGACATGCACGCCGGCCGCACCCGCGGCCAACGCAATATCGGCGCGATCGTTCACGATTACGGGTACCGTCACCTTCTCAATTATCGCTCGGGTGAGCTCGACGACTTCGCGCGGAGCGGCGGATTTCAATCTCACCTGAACGCTCGTAGCGCCGCCTCGAACCGCTGCGGCTACGCGCTCGACCAGTGTCGCACGCTGATCCTCGGCGTCGTCTGTGATTGCGACTAGACGCAGAATTGCCGGATCGAGCGTCACCTACCGCTTGTACGAGTGCCGCGAGTGGACGTCGTGGAGGTTTTCTTGGTTGTCCGCGCCGCTCGTTTAGTGGACTTCTTGCCCGTCGTTTTTTTGGCGGCGATCGTGTTCCTGGTTGCCGGCTTCTTAGCCGACTCAACTGTTGTCGGCGCTTTCGTGGCGGGTTTCACCGTCGGGGCAGCGCTTGCCATTGCCAGGCGGCGTACACCGGTATCGCTCGTCAGTTTCGCGGCGCGAACTTCTCTGATCGCATCCGTGTGTTCGCCGAGTGTCATGCGGAATTCGTGGTGCCCGTCACGGCTTGCCACGAAGTATAAATACGGAACACTCGCCGGATTCGCAGCCGCCTCGAGGCTCGCAACACCGGGCGACGCGACCGGGCCCGGCGGAAGACCCTTGTACAGGTACGTGTTGTACGGTGAGTCCACAGTCAAATCCTTGTACAAGACCCGCCCCACGTGATGGCCCAACGCATATTGAACCGTGGGGTCCGCCTGGAGCAGCATGCCCTTCCGCAGGCGATTGTAGTAAACCGCGGCGATTACTGGTCGCTCTTCCGGCAAGCGCGCTTCTCGCTCGACAATCGATGCCATGGTTACGAGATCGTTTTTGTTGATCTGTAGCGCAGTCGCTTTCGCATCCCACTCCGGCTTCCATCGCCGCTCGAAATCGTACACCATCTCGTGCACTGCCTGACGGGCGGTTGTTCCAACCGGGAACGCGTAAGTATCAGGAAATAGATAACCCTCGAGGGTCGGCGTCGGCACATCCAGTCGCGCGAGCAGAGAGGTGTCACGCACAGCGGCATCGACAGAGTCCACCGGCACGTTCAGAGTTTTTGCCAGGAGCGGAGTGATCTGCGAGATGGTGTAGCCTTCCGGGATGGTGATGGTGTTCACCAATCCGTGTCCTCCATGCAGCGCACTCACTATGTCGCTCCACGGTGTTCCGTGCCGCAGCAGGTATGTCCCTGGCTTGATCTTCCGATCTCCGCCGGTGAGCCGCGCGTACACGCGGAACATCTTGGGCCAGCCTACGAGTTTCGCTCTCGACAACGAGTCAGCGGCGTCGGCGAAGCTCGCCCCGCGCGGAATGATGACGCGCGTCGGAGCCCCGTGCGGATGTTGAGCGCACGCGCCGAGTACCAGGCATCCCGCGACGAGTGTCGCGCGAAGCTCAGTCCGGAACATTGAGGGCATGCTGCAGGAGAATCGCCGCTGAAAGCGAGTCGACATCGCCCTTTCTACCCCGCGTGGACTCTCCGAGCTCTTGTACGGTTCGCAATGCTGCCGCCGTGGTAAAGCGTTCATCATAGAAACGAACAGGCATACCGGTACGTTTCGCGATTTCCGCTCCCAAAGCGCGTACTTCGGCCGTCCAATCGGTCTCGTTGCCGTCCCCGTCCAGTGGAAGCCCGACTACGAATCCGGCGGCCTGTAGCTCGCTGGCGCGTGCGAGAATCTTTGTGATTGGCGCTCGTTTGCCTTCCCGGCGAACAATGAACCCTGCTGGCGAAGCAATCATGCCGAGCGGATCAGCGATCGCGAGCCCAATTCGCTTGCGGCCGTAGTCGATCGCCATGAAGCGAGCCAGGGCCGCGTTCACCCGGCGCTAGCCCTGCGCCATCTGAGTAAAGAATTCCTTGTTGTTCTTCGACTTCGCCATTTGCCGTAGCAGGAACTCGATGGCTTCCGCCTCCGGCATGTCCGCCAGAAACTGCCTGAGCAGAATCACCCGATTGATCTCGGCCTGGCTGAGCAGGAGCTCCTCTTTGCGAGTACCTGAGCGGAAGATGTCGATCGCGGGATAAATCCGGCGGTCGGCGATCTTTCGATCGAGTACCAGCTCCATGTTTCCGGTACCCTTGAACTCTTCGAAGATGACGTCGTCCATCCGCGATCCCGTTTCGGTGAGTGCGGTCGCGATGATGGTGAGCGATCCGCCTCCGTCGATGTTGCGCGCGGATCCGAAAAAGCGCTTCGGTTTGTGCAACGCGCTGGCGTCGACGCCGCCGGACAAAATCTTTCCAGACTGCGGCGCCACGGTATTGTGCGCACGCGCGAAACGCGTCAGGGAGTCCAGAAGGATCACGACGTCCTTGCCGCTCTCGACGAGTCGCTTTGCCTTCTCGAGGACCATGTCGGCGACCTGAACGTGGCGTGCCGCTCCTTCGTCGAACGTCGAACTCACTACCTCGGCCCGCGTAGTGCTCGCGATCATCTCAGTCACTTCTTCGGGGCGCTCGTCGATCAGCAGCACGATGATGGTGACCTCGGGATGATTTTCCGCGATGGCGTTCGCCATTTTATGCAGCAGAATCGTCTTCCCGGCGCGCGGCGGCGACACGATGATGCCACGCTGTCCCTTGCCGATCGGAGCCATGATGTCGACGACCCTCATGCTGAGGTCGCCGCTGGACATTTCGAGACGAAGCCTTTCGTCGGGGTACCGCGGTCTCAGGTTGTCGAACGGGATGCGCTCCTTGGCCTTTTCCGGATCTTCCCCGCTCACGCTCTCTACTTTGAGCAGCGCGAGGTAGCGCTCCCACGGTTTCGGCGGGCGGACCTGGCCGCGGATGTCGTCGCCGGTGCGCAGGCCAAACCGCTTGATCTGCGACGGCGAAACGTAGATGTCGTCGGGTCCCGGCAAATAACTCCAGTCCTGGCTGCGCAGAAATCCGTAACCCTCGGGCAGAATCTCGAGCACCCCATCGCCGTGCAGCATGATGTCGGTGTCGAGCAGGTTCTGCTCGATTTGGAAAATGAGATCCTGCTTTCGGAGACCCGACGAGCCGTCGATCTTGAGACCGTCAGCCATCTCCTGAAGCTCGCTCACGGATTTTCGCTTCAGCTCGGCGATATCCACGTCATGCGGCCGGAAAAGAGGATGGGAGTAGCAAGTGTGCCGAGCTTGCGCGAGCTCGGAAGGTGCGGGGGGTGGGTGCGGAAGTAGAGAGGAGGGAGGCGTCGCTGCGCCTGATCACCCGAAAGTAATTGCGGCTAAAAAACGGGTCAAGTCAGAAGCTTATGTAGCGGAACGGATGGCCTTTGACATCCTTGATGAGAGAGTCAAGCAGCACGTGTGTACGCGCCAGCTGCTGCGCAAGCGCGGTGTCGGATTGCGCGCCAGCCATGGAGCCGAGCGGATTGGCGAGCAGTGAGCGCAAAGTGTCGACCCGCGCCATCACGCCCTGTGCTTTCGCAACCAGAGTGGTGTCGCGCTGAAAACGGCCGAGGCTCCCTTTGTTCGACGAGAGGAGCAACCGGATTGAATCGGCACCGGCCATGGCGCTCGAGGCTCGTCCCATGAGATCCGTGCGCATGGCGAGTCCTACAGTTCCGCGTCCGTTGGTAGCCCTGGCCGTGACGCGCGACATTCCAGCGCTGAGCTCGCCGACTCCGTTCAGGCCGTACGTCCGAAAGTTTCCGATGGTGCCCTCGGGCCGGGAGATTTTTGTCGTGAGGCGACTGACTTCGCTCGCCAGCGCTGAGACTTCGGGGGCGACGCTGCTGATCTGCTCACTGAGATTCGCAATCGTCGCGTTCGGACGCGCGCGGATGGTGTCGCCGTCGTGCAGCGGCGGCGAAGAAGCGGTTCCGGGCGCAATGTTAACTATCACTGCTCCTATGAGACTTCCGCCCGGATGAATGTCGGCGTAGGAATCCCGTCTGACATCCCTTATGGCTTCCTTCAGAAAGTCGGTGGCGATGATAACTCGCTCCGACGTGTCGGTCGATGGGGGGCGAAAGGATACACTCTTCACGAGTCCCTCTTTTTTGCCGCCCAGCCAGACTTCCGTGCCCGGGAGAACCCCCGTAGCATCGTCAGTCACGACATACAGCGTTACTTTTTTGCCATGAAGCGCCCCAACCCGCGCGAACAGCAGCGTCACGACAATCACGCCCGCGATTGCAGCCGCCGCGATAATGCCGCCTCTGAGCTCGCTCCACTGGTATTGGCGTGGCATGGAGCGAATATAAACGCGGGCATCGCGGACCGCTTATCTTAATGGCGCTTTGATGACGCCAAGAGACGGAGCAAAATGCTGATTGGAGTTCCGCGCGAGATCGCGCGCGGAGAGCGGCGAGTCGCCCTCGTCCCTGAAGTCGTACCCCAGCTTACGCGTGTCGGGCACCGCGTCGTCATCGAGCGACAGGCTGGTCTGAGGGCTGGCTTTACCGATGAAGCTTACCGCGCAGTCGGGTGTGATCTCGTTGACTCTGGCGCCGATGTTTACTCCACGGCCCAGATGATCCTGAAAGTTCAGCGCCCCGGCCGCTACGATGACAGCGGCGAAGCCGAACTGGATCTTTTCCAGGAGGGGTCGGTTCTCATTGGGTTGCTGCAACCCTCGAGCGATCCATCACTTTTTCAGCAGCTCGCCGAGCGCAAAATCACTGCGTGCAGCATGGAGCTCGTTCCGCGCACGACGCGTGCGCAAATGATGGATGCTCTTTCGTCGCAGAGCACCGTGGCCGGCTACAAAGCAGTGCTCATTGCCGCGAACGCTCTTCAGAAATTTTTTCCGATGCTCATGACGGCGGCGGGCACCGTCCGTCCGGCGCGGGTTCTCGTGATCGGCGCTGGCGTCGCCGGATTGCAAGCGATCGCAACGGCCCGCCGAATCGGAGCCGTGGTCGAAGCGTTCGACACCAGGCCCGTCGTGAAGGAGCAAGTGCAGAGTCTTGGCGCCACCTTTGTGGAACTCGACGTGCATTCGGGTGAGGCGCAGGATCAGGGCGGCTACGCCCGCGAACTGAGCAAGGAGCACATCAAGCGCGAGAAGGAGCTTATTCACAAGCGCGCACTCGAAGCCGATGTCATCATCACTACCGCACTCATTCCTGGAAAGCCGGCACCCCTTCTTGTAGAAGAAGATACAGTGAAGGCGATGCGCCCCGGTTCCGTAATTGTCGACCTCGCCGGAGAGCAGGGAGGAAACTGCGCGCTCACGGTTCCGGGAGAAACGATCGTCCAGCACGACGTTACGATCATCGCGCCGCTTCAGATCGCAAGCGAGCTCGCCTATCACGCGAGCCAGATGTACGCGCGGAACATCGGGGCGCTCGTGACGCTGCTCGCCCCTAAGGGCGAGCTGAACCTGAATTTCTCGGACGACATCATAGACGCCGTCGTGATCACAGCAAACGGCGCGATTCGGCATGCGCCGACGCGGCAGCGACTTGGACTCGCCAACCCCCTTACTCCCATGCCGGAGACCACAAAGTGAGCCAGGAGCTCGTACTCGGCATCTACGTTTTCATCATGGCGATCTTCGTCGGCTTTGAGGTCATTAGCCGGGTGCCGTCGGTGCTGCACACCCCTCTGATGTCAGGCACCAATGCGATCCATGGAATCGTGGTGCTCGGGGCAATGCTCATTGCAGGCTCCGCGAACACACCGCTTCTTCACGCGCTTGGTTTTATCGCCGTCGTGTTTGGAGCAGCCAATGTTTTCGGCGGATTCGTGGTTACGGATCGCATGCTGGAGATGTTCAAGAAGCGCGAGCCGGGGGCGGCGGAGAAGAAGGATGCTTGATTTCCGGGCTTCGGTGATAGCTGTCAGCTACATCGTTGCCGCGGTACTCTTCATCTTCGGGCTCAAGCGCCTGAGCTCCCCCGCGACGGCACGATCGGGGAACCGGCTTGCCGGAGTAGGCATGGCCCTGGCTTTGGTAGCGACGCTCATCGATCGCCAGATCCTTTCGTACTCCACGATCGCCATCGGTATGGTGATTGGCGCGGCGATCGGAGTTTATTTCGCGCGAACCGTGCAAATGACGGCGATGCCGCAAATGGTTGCACTGTTCAATGGAATGGGCGGCGCGACGGCGGCGCTCGTCTCCGTCGCGGAATTTCTGCGGCTCTCTGCGGCGGGTGACGCCATCGGCGCAGGTGAAGCGACGTCGATCGTGCTTGGCACCGCCATTGGCGCTATTTCTTTCACCGGCAGTATCGTCGCGTTCGGAAAGCTGCAGGAGATTCTTCCCGGCAGGCCACTACAGTTTCCGCTTCAGCGCGCTATCAACGGACTGATTCTTCTCGTGCTCGTCGCGCTCGGCGTATCGGTTGCCATGGGCGGAGGTTCTAGACAGCTCTGGGCGCTGTTCGTCGCAGCACTGGTGGTCGGCACCATGTTCGTCCTGCCGATCGGCGGCGGTGACATGCCAGTGGTCATCTCGATTCTGAATTCGCTCACGGGTCTCGCTGCCGCGCTCACCGGATTCGTGCTGCACAACCAGATGCTCGTTGTAGCCGGTGTGCTGGTCGGTGCGTCCGGAACCCTTTTGACCCTGCTCATGAGCACCGCGATGAACCGCTCGGTGGCTAATGTGCTGTTCGGTGCGTTCGGCGCTGCTGGAAGCGATGCCTCAGCGGCAACGAGCGTGGTTGGGCGAACGGTGCGTCAGACGACGCCAGAAGACACCGCGATAGCTCTCGCCTACGCGCGAAGCGTCGTGATCGTACCGGGATATGGTTTGGCGGTGGCCGAAGCTCAACATACAGTGAGAGAGCTCGCGACCGATCTTGAAAAGCGCGGCGTCAACGTCAAGTACGCCATTCACCCGGTCGCGGGCCGGATGCCCGGACACATGAACGTTTTGCTGGCCGAGGCGAACGTTCCGTACGATCAGCTGCTGGAGATGGACCAGGTAAACGGTGAATTTCCGCAGACCGATGTCGTGCTGGTAGTTGGCGCGAACGATGTCGTGAATCCAGCGGCGCGGGATGATCCGTCGAGC
>DATAHM010000140.1:0-5617 GCA_036263215.1 Gemmatimonadaceae bacterium | reverse complement strand
TGCTCAGGAGGCCTCTATGGAACACTCAACGACATCCAACGCACCCGGAAGCGCGGCAGCGCCTACGCCAGACTATCGCCCCCGCGTCGACTTCAGCCGAGTTCCGGGCGTCATGCACGTGATGGGCGGCCTGGAAGGGTTCGCCCGCCAGTCTGGTTTGGAGGATTCATTGCTGGAGCTGGTCCGACTGCGCGCGTCCTTGATGAACGGCTGCGCGTATTGCGTCGACATGCACACCAAGGACGCTCGACTCGCGGGTGAGTCCGAGCAGCGGTTGTACGCAGTGCCGGTGTGGCGCGAGACGCCGTTTTTCACTCCGAGAGAACGCGCCGCGCTCGCGTGGACGGAAGCTGTGACGGCGATGGCGGCTGGCGGCGTCCCTGACGAAATCTACGGTGCGGCTCTCAAGGAATTCGGGGAACAGTCTCTGGTTCACCTCACCATGGCAATTGTGGCAATTAATGGATGGAATCGCCTGTCTGTTAGCTTCCATGCGCCGGTGGGTCAGTACGTCGCAGGCTCGGTAGCGAAAATGTTTTCTGGTCGCGACGCGGGCCAGGCTGGGTCGGGCGAGGTAAAGGCTCAGGCTGCGGCCTAGAGGCGTCGGGCGGTTCCGGTGTCCCCCGACCATCCTCGCAGGCACGGCCCCTGCTCTGTAAATCGGGTTCAACACGAGCGGTGACGCAGAGCCTTCGGCTCCGCCAGCCGCTCGCACTTGGGAGTACCCTGAATCCTATCCGAGTTGTCCGAGACCAACCCGCGGCACGTGCCCCGCAAAGGTGAGACGCACGCTCGTGCGGCAAATGGAGCCGAAGTGAAGCCTGCGGACGACCCTCTTGCGCGCGCTGCTCGCTCGGGCATCAGCCACGAGACTGGTGAGCTTCATCGCCTCCTCGTGGAAAGCGTCCAGGACTACGCGATTTTTGCCCTGGATCCCGACGGGTATATCCTCAGCTGGAACGCCGGAGCCCAGCGGTTCAAGGGCTACACGGCGGACGAAATCATCGGAAAGCATTTCTCGATCTTTTATCCACGCGAGCTGGTCGCCGAAGGATTCCCCGACTTCGAGCTGAGGACCGCCGCCAACACCGGTCGCTTCGAGGACGAGGGGTGGCGGATAAGGAAGGACGGGTCTCGGTTCTGGGCGAACGTGGTGATCACTGCCCTTCGCAGCAAGCAAACCGGCGAGCTCCTCGGTTTTGCAAAGGTGACGCGCGATCTCACCGAACGTCGCGAGGCAGAAGAGGCGCTCCGCGAAAGCGAGGAGCGGTTCCGCCTTCTCGTGGAGGGCGTAAAGGACTACGCCATCTTCATGCTGGATCCAACCGGCCGCGTCGCGACCTGGAACGAGGGTGCTGAGCGGATCAATGGATACCGCACCAAAGAAATCGTCGGGCAGCATTTCTCGAAGTTCTATCCCCCTGAGGACGTAGCTGCGAAGAAGCCGGAGCGCGAGCTCGAGATTGCCAGCCGCACCGGCAAATACGAGGAAGAAGGCTGGCGAGTGCGGAAGAACGGCGAGACGTTCTGGTCGAGCGTTCTGATCACCGCTTTACGTAACAAGTCGGGCGAGCTCGTTGGGTTCGGCAAGGTGACCCGCGACCTGACCGAGCGACGAGCGGCCGAGCAGCGCGCGATTGATGACGCGCGAAAGGTTGCGGCCGAGGAAGCGGCGCGGCGCGAAGCCGAGCTTCGGGAAAAGGAGCTTCGCGATCTCGCGAACAAGCTCACCGTTCAGGCGCAGGAGTTGGCGGCACGTACCAGGGAGGCAGAGGAGGCGCGACAGCGGGCAGATGAATCGCGTGCACGCGCGGACGAAGCCAATCGCGCGAAGAGCCAGTTTCTCGCCGCGATGTCCCACGAGCTGCGCACTCCGCTGAACGCCATCGGCGGTTACGCCGAGCTGCTGGCACTGGGCGTGTCGGGGCCTGTCACTCCGCAGCAGCAGGAGCAGCTCGCCCGCATCAAGCGGAGCCAGGATCATTTGCTAGGCATCATCAACGACATTCTCAACTTCAGCAAAATCGAGGCGGGTCAGCTGAATTATGAGATTGGCCCGGTGGTGCTCAAAGAGGTCCTCGATTCGGTGATTCTCATGGTCACGCCTCAGGCACGCGCGAAAGGATTGCGGTTTGAGGACAGCGGCTGCCGTGCGGATATCGTTGGGCGCGCCGACCGCGCCAAGGTCGAGCAAATAGTTCTGAACCTTGTGTCAAACGCGGTCAAGTTCACCGCCGCGGGTGGTTCCATCGAGCTGTCCTGCGATTTGCGGGGCGATCACGACGTCACCGTCGTAGTTCGAGACACCGGAACGGGTATTCCTGCCGACAAGCTCGATGCGGTTTTCGAACCGTTCGTTCAGGTCGGCCGCACCCTTACAAGCACGCGCGAGGGAGCCGGACTTGGCCTTGCGATCAGCCGTGATCTTGCGCGGGCGATGGGCGGCGATATCAAAGTTCAGAGCAAAGTGGATGTCGGGTCCGAATTCACGCTGATTTTGCCGCGCGACCGATGAGGCTATATCATTAACACACCGGGTGATGGGAATTTTTGCGGCTAGAGGTAGACATGCATCTCCATTTGGTTAAGGCTCTCGACGAGGCTGCCAAGGCTGTTGGCAGCACTCGCCCTGGGGATATTGGGCATGATGTCCAATTCTATCGGACCGAAGCGCACCTGACGCGCACTGTCTCCGATTTCCTTGCGGACGGGGTTCGCGCGGGCCAGCCGCTCATAGTGATCGCAACGCCGGCCCATCGCAAAGCATTCGCAGTCGAGCTGCACGCACGGGGGCTCGATGTCGAGGAGCTGCTAAGCGGTCGGGAAGCAATCTGGCTCGATGCGCGCGAGACGCTGTCTATGTTCATGGAGTCAGCGCACCCGAGCCGCGATTTGTTTTTCGCAACTGTCGGAAGCGTGTTCGAGCAAGTCCTTCGCAAGCGTCACTATCTGATCGTCCGCGCTTATGGCGAGATGGTGGACCTGTTGGCGCAGGACGGCAACCTCGAAGGCGCGATTCTTCTCGAGCAGTTGTGGAATGAGCTCGCCGCCAAGTATGCGTACTCGCTTCTCTGCGGGTATTCGCTCGACAACTTCCTTCAAGAAGCGGGACCGGCGAAGCTCCGCGAGGTGTGCAAGCAGCATACGCACTCGAGACCACTGGAACCGTACTCGGTGGCCTCCGCGTAGTACTGCCGAGCGCGGATTCTCCGCTCCGGGTTCGAATTAGTGAAAGCCTGCCGACCCGCCGAGGAGCGGAGTCGGCCCTCGAGCGGATATTCATTGCCGTTCCCACCGACCGTCATTGCGGACATCAAATGGCTGGAGCATCGCGTAGTTAATCGTGACCGCAGACGACCCGCGCGACCCGCGCCCGCCGCATCTTGCCTCGAGGGCCTGGCTTCCGCTCGCCTTCGTCGTAATCGCGCTGATCCTCCTGTTCGCGACCCCGCTGTTCGTCGGGCATCGCGTCCAGGACGTCCGAAATAACCAATTCGACGTCGCTGACCAGGCGCGCGTCGTCGTCAATGATTTCGAGGCAGCATTCGCAACGGAGCTGATTGCCCTGCGCGCGAATCGCGGGAAAAGCGTGGCAGCAGACAGCACGAGCGCCGCGGCAATCAGAATGGAGCGTCTGCAGGAGAGAGCCCTCGATTCTCTCGCCGCCAAGCTTGGCCCCGACGCCGTCGAGAGGGTGGTGGTGCTGCGCGCCGCCGAACAGCATTGGCGTCAGGCGAACTATGGTCCGAATCGGACGGCTGGAGACAACGAGACCGACGGACAGGACGGGCTTGATGTGCTCGCGTCCGCCGAATCCCTGGACGACTATCTCCTCCGCGTTTCCGATATCTCGCGCGCCCGGGTGAGCCGGCTCGAGCGCATCAACGTATACTCCGCGGCCGCGCTGGCTCCCATCGCGCTCATCGCCGTGGCAATCGTCTTCCTGCTCGATCGGCGGATGCGTGCGTTCGCGCATGAGGCAGAGGACCGGGCGAAAAAACTTCAGCACTCCGTCGAATTGCGCGCGGCTCTCATTCGCGGAGTTACCCATGATATCAAGAATCCTCTCGGCGCCGCTGCGGGTTACGCTGATTTGCTCCAGGAAGGGATCGCGGGACCAATGAATGGCCAGCAAACCGAAATGATTCGGCGATTGAAGCGACTCGTCGGCACCGCCGAGCAAACCGTGACGGAGCTTCTCGAGCTTGCCCGCGTTGGAGCGGACGAGCTTTTGATAGAATCGCGCGACGTCGAGATCGTCGAGATGGTGCGCGACGTAGTGAACGGATACGAGGCCGCTGCGACACAAAAACGCATTTCTCTGACGATGCACTCGTCGGCCGAGACTCTGACACTGAAGACGGACGCGGGTCGCGTCCGGCACGTGATCGAAAATCTTCTCTCCAATGCGATCAAGTACACGCCCACCGGCGGGGCCGTGCACGTTGGGATCAGCGATGACCGCGACGAGGGAGGGAAGCACACGGCAAGGATCAGTGTGCGTGACAACGGGCCGGGCATCGCCCCCGATTTTCGCGAACGGATTTTCGAGGAGTTTTTCCGAGTCCCGTCCACCGACCAGACCGCTCCGGGCAGCGGCCTCGGGCTCGCCATTAGTAGACGCATCGCCCGTTTACTGGGCGGTGATATCACGTTCTCGGATGCGCCGGAGCACGGATCGATCTTTACGCTGGTGCTGCCAGTGATTGGCCCGCCCTGGCAGTCGCGGAACGGCGATCACGGTGCACCTCGCGAGGCCAGTCTTACTCTGGCGTAAGTGCCAGGTTAGTGCGACACTTTCCGCTACCCACCCTTCTTCGCCACCGTTCAGATCAGGAGGGTTTGTGAAGGTCCATCAAATGATTGCGGCATCGTGCAGCATCGCGCTCATCGGATGCGCATCGAAACCGACGCCGGTCACCGTTACAGGTGATGTGGCAGATCGGGCTTCGCTCGCGGGAACGTGGGGCGGCGAGTATAGCAGTCCGGTCACCGGGCGCAGCGGAAGTATTGTATTCAAGCTCTCGAATAACGGCGAGGCGGCGAGTGGTGACGTAGTCATGGTACCGAAAGGCTATGGTAAACCGCTCGTCCGCTATGATCGTTCGATGCCAACGAACACCCAGACGGGCGCCGACTCCCAGGTACTGACGATTCGTCTGGTGCGGATCAGTGGCGATTCGGTAAGTGGTGTGCTTGATGCGTACCGGGATCCGCAATGCGATTGTCCGGTCGAGACGACCTTTTCCGGTCGCGTGAATGGCGACCGGATCGACGGCACCTTCATCACCCGCGGCTCGGCGACAGTGGCGCCGCAAACCGGAACCTGGCGAGTAAAGCGCGAGGAGTAGTCCGCGCGCTCGTCGGGCTGGGGCTTTTCGCGGCGTGGGGCTGCAGCAGAACCCCTGAGCAGCAGCCCACCGCGATAACGCACGTAGCGGTGATCGACGTCGCGTCTGGCGCGACGCACGAGGACTACACGGTGCTCGTGCGTGGCACCAGGATCGTCTACGCCGGGCCGGCTTGGCAGGCGCAGCTCCCGAGCGACGTGCGGGTGATCGACGGCAGGGGCAAGTTTCTAATTCCCGGTCTCTGGGACATGCACGTTCACGCGTTC
>DATAHM010000139.1:0-3440 GCA_036263215.1 Gemmatimonadaceae bacterium | reverse complement strand
GACTGCCCTCAACTCGGCGCCATCGGTGCCGATGACGAACAACGCGGACATGTTGCCAAGTATCGGCTCGAAAACCGGGGAAGCCATCCAGTCCGTTGCTGAGATCTCGATCAGACCGCTCTTGAGGATTGCATTGATGATCCGCCCATGCTTTTCCGGCGGAAACTGGGACTTCATGGGTGTATCACCAAGCTTCGTCAGAACGAGGCTTCCGCCAAAGCATCCGTGGTAGAAGCTCATTGCTTCGGCACAGTTGCCGTCAAAAAGAAGGAACGGCGTGCAACGCAGCATTGCGGGATCTCCAGGAACGGCCAGCGTTAGGTCAGGATTTCAGGTGCATAGGGCACCTAACGCCTTCAGTTAAGCCAGCGTAGCGAGGTTTATTAGATCGCCCATCAGCTTCAACGTGTATTAGGTATAACGGCACGAGCAGCGGCTTACGCGAAATTCAATGAAGGGCGGGAACGACAGCAGCTGGAAGCAGCATTACCTCAGTGACGGTGCTCGCCAGCTGATATTCATCGGCCGCGGAAGCCGTCGACAGCGTGACGGAATACCACAAGCCCGCAGGAGTGATGATGGATCCGAGAGCCGTGTATTTGCGGACCCCCGTGTCCTCTGGATTGGGTAGATAAAAGGTCCAAATCGCACCAGCCCGACCGCGTGGAAGCGAACAGGTCATCCCTTCAGGTTGTTCACCGCTTCCGTAAATGAGAAAGCGGCGGCTGGTCGCGCCATTCCGTTCGCGCTCGATTAACACTCGGCTGTCGCCGGGCCCGGCAAGCCGAGTTCGGGAATGTTCGTCATCACTGGGACGGAGCTCAATAGCCTGCCAACCACTAGGCAACATGAGCGTCGCGCTGTCACCAAGGGTGATCGCCTTTAAGGAGTCCACCGTGAATGGCGCCGACGGAAGCGTGCAAGGTCCGGTCGGAACCGGCCCCTTCAGTTGCTCTAGCCCGGCAAACGTTGTCGGCGGTGGAAGTACCTCACGCCGGAGTATTATCTCCTGCGCGTCGCAGTCGACGCCGAAAGCAAATAGGACAAGGGCGAGCAAAATTCGCATGATCAGCAACCTACGAAAGGGTTCGCCCAATGCAGTGCTTGGATGGCAACATAGACTGGATCCGGCGTCGCTCGGCACTCGATGGAGGCCAATGAAGCGACAACTGCCACCAGAGCATTAAGTCGCATTGCCCATTCTTCTATCTAATGCCCTAGCTAAGCTGCGAACGAATCAATAAGAGCGCGCGGCAACGCCTCGCGCAACCCGACAATCGTTCGTCAGATTCAGCGTTCGTTAGGCAGATCAGCGTCGCATCCGACGCTCTCGCGTAAACTGATCGACGATGCTGAGCATCTGACTCAGCGTTTCGCCGCGAAAGCCCGTTCCGCCTCCTCATTAGGGAGGGAGCGATTGGCCATGGTGGCTTGACGACGCGCTGGGGCAGGAGAGCTCACGCATACCGCAACGCATTCACCGGCCGTGGCTGCTGTTCAAGCGTCCCCCGCTCACCGCGCGCTCGAACTGCTTCATATCGTCGGTGACGGGCACCGCGCGCAAATGATACAAGTCGGCCTCTGAGTTCCAGGCGCCGCCGCGGTACGAACGCGCCGCGCGATATCCGGCGCGCCGCGCCCACGCGGCGCTCTGTTCATCCCATAGGCCGAACGGATACGCGAAGAACTCAGGCGCGTGTCCGAGATGCTGCGCAATGTCCTCGCGACTCATCTGCACCTCGTTGTGCAGCGCGCGGTGACTCTCGGGTAGCACCGGATGCGTCCGCGTGTGCGACCCGATCGTCATGCCCGCGGCCTGCAGCTCGCGCAGCTGCTCCCACGTCATGGTCTTCTCGTCCGTGCCGATCGGCGCCGTGAACACGAAGAACGTGGCCGTCAGGCCAAAGCGGCGAAGAATGGGAAAGGCGTGCCGGTACTGGTTCTCCCATCCATCGTCGAACGTGACCACCACAGCCCGCTTTCGAAGGGTCGCTTTGCCCTCGAGCGCATCGACGAGCGAGCCTAACGGAATGACGTGGTAGCCACCGTTCGCCAGATACTGCATCTGTTCCACGAACACCGAGTCGCTGACGTCGAGCACGCGTTGGTCGTGCGTTTGCCCCGCGTGATGAGGCATGACACTATGGTAGACGAGAATCGGGACGCGAAGCGAGTCGGGCGCTTGGGCGTGCGCGCGCGAGATAGCGACGAGACTCAGGAGCGCGACGCCGCCGAGCCATACAGGGACGCAAGGGCGCATTCGAGAAAACTAACATCGGAGTCGCCGAGTTCGTGAACGACTCACTCATACCGAAAAGCACGTACCCCGAAAAGTGCTTGTCTGCTGCAACCTTCGTTAGGCAGATGTGCGCGACGATTCTCGAAGAGCCTTCTGGCGCCTCTGGATCCATCGATGTTCGCGCCAAAGTGACCACGCAGCGGCCGCGCCCGTGTTGACCCAAAGGATAAATATCAGCCAGAAGAATCCAACGACCGCGAAGGTCGCACCCGCGGCCCTGAGAAAAATGGAAGCTGCTAAATGCCAAAGCGCAGTGCCGCCAACGACCGAAGTCGCCGTAAAGACGTAGAGCGGCTGAAACAAGCTGCGAGTTCTCCGCTTCGGGGGTCGCCGAAACGGCGGGTGTGGAGGAGGCGGCGTGCTAACACCAACGGTTGTTGGAGGCCGCCGATTTGGAGGAGGGAGGAACCCCTTCTCCTCCGGTCGAGGCTCTAGTTGCTCGTTCACTTTACGCCTGCCGAATAACGGATCATTCTGCCTAACGCCTGAGCTTAGCTGCAAAGGCATCAAATAAGAGTTTGCGGCGCAGCCGCAAATAACTCAATAGCTCCTTTGACAGCTTCAGCGTTCGTTAGGCGGGCGGTGCCTCGATAGTTGCTGCGACGTCGTAGATACTTAGCGCGGGTTCCGCGCCCGCCGCGCGGAACATGAGCACGCCGGCTGGTGTGCCCGCCTGCCGCATGGCGGCGAGCGCGTCGCGGCTTGTCCAGAGCGTTTCGATGCGCCACTGCGTCGGATCGCCGATTGAGGCCACGAGATGGCTGCGGACCAATCCGGCGGGCACCTCACCAGCCGCGGCGCGAAAAGCCGCCTGCAGGTCGGCGGCTCGATCGGGCGCGACGGTGGCTTCGAGAATCGTAAGGACCATGAGCGGTCTCCGCGATGAATCGTGTGCTCCGCCTAACGCCCTAGTTCAGCTGCGATTCTACCATAGCTGCGATCCACCCAAATTCCTTTAAAGCGAACGCTCCCCTGCTGCAACGTTCGTTAGACAGAGATGCCAAGAGGATTGATTCAGTTTAATGCTTACGCTGCGCAGAACATCTCCCGACCCAAGAGGATCCTCACCGTGTCCACAAATCTGCCGCGTACGTCGATCGAGTCTTCGATGGTTTGTGCACCTATGCGTCTCGCGCGAAAG
>DATAHM010000138.1:0-2620 GCA_036263215.1 Gemmatimonadaceae bacterium | reverse complement strand
GGCTCCAATCCGAGGAAACCGCTTTCCAGAAGCGGCCGGCGCGGTTGTTACGGCAATCCGGTCCAGTCGCCGTCGTCGGTGAAAACGCGCTCCTGGCTTGTGCAAAGAAGACGCTGTGGATGCGCGGCTGGTCACGGGTGTCGAGTGCCAATTGTGTCCATCGCGTCGACGCGCCGTTGGCGCATGCCAAGCCTGGCGAGGACAGGTATCTTCAGACCGCTCGCTGCGAGCTTTGGAGTCTTCTGAGGCCAAAAGCGACAGCATTTTAAGCCGATTTGCGGCTGAAACACTGACCCCGAACTCGCTCTGCTCACACTCGTAGGCGTACTGATAGTCGTCGTCGGATTCGCATTTCGCGTCAATCCCCTTCTAGTCGTCACAGTGGCGGGGATCGCGACTGGAATCGCGGGCGGGCTAAGCCCTCTCTCCGTCATCGCGGCGTTCGGCAAGGCGTTTATCACCAGCCGTTACGTTGCCATCATCTGGTTGGTACTGCCCGTGATCGGCCTACTCGAGCACGCTGGACTCAAGGAACGAGCGCGTGCACTGGTCGCGGCACTGCGTGGTGCTTCGACGTCGCGCATTCTCCTCGCGTACTTCGCCGTTCGGCAGATCACAGCCGCGCTGGGTCTCACTTCCCTCGGCGGCCACCCGCAGATGGTGAGACCACTCATTGCGCCAATGGCCGAAGGGGCGGCGGAGAACCGCTATGGCGCGCTCCCCGACAAAGTGCGGTACCGCATCAGAGCACACGCCGCGGCGGTCGACAACATCGCGCTCTTTTTCGGTGAAGACATCTTCATAGCAATTGGCTCGATCCTGTTGATCAAAGGATTTCTGGATCAGAACGGAATTCACGTCGAGCCGACAGATCTTGCTATCTGGGCGATTCCAACGGCCATCTGCGCATTCGTGATTCACTGCACGAGGCTCTTTCTGCTCGACCGTTCGCTCACCACTGAGCTCAAGGGTGAGGGAAAGCAAGAGTGATTACTCTCGAGCACGTTTATTGGCTGACCGGGCTCATGATGGCTGGTGTCGCGATCGTCAATGCAACCGACAAGACGAATTCGCGGCGAATCAACAATACGGCGTTCTGGGGGATCTACGCGATAACATTTCTGATCGGCACCTATCTGCCGGATCTCACCAATGGATTTCTGGTCATCGGCATGGTGCTCTTCGCGAGCATCCGCGGACTCGGTCAGGGTAAGCGTGAGGGCTCCAGCACTGAGGAACGCGAGGCGAGCGCTCGCCGGTGGGGAAACAAACTGTTCATTCCAGCCCTCGCGATTCCGTTGGTGACCGTGGCCGGGACGATCATGTTCAAGAGGATTTCGCTCAATGGATCACCGCTTGTAGATCTGAAACAGGTCACCGTGATCTCACTTGCGGTTGCTATAGTCATAGCGCTTTCGATTGGGATGATCATGCTCAAGGCGCCAGTGTTAGCGCCAATCCGGGAGGCGAGGCGCCTGCTAGATGCCGTAGGGTGGGCTACCGCCCTGCCACAGATGCTCGCCGCTCTCGGCGCGCTATTCGCGATCGCCGGAGTAGGAACGGTCGTGAGTGGTCTGGCGCAAAGATGGATTCCGTTGGATAACTCCGTCGTCGTCGTCCTCACTTATACGCTTGGCATGGCCGTCTTCACGATGATCATGGGTAACGCGTTCGCCGCTTTCCCTGTAATGACCGCCGGCATCGGACTACCGCTGATAGTTCACCGGTTTGGTGGAGATCCTACGGTGATGGCGGCGATCGGCATGCTCTCCGGATTTTGTGGGACGCTGATGACGCCCATGGCGGCGAACTTCAACATCGTGCCGAGCGCTCTACTGGAGCTGCCGGATGAGAATGCGGTCATCAAGGTGCAGATACCGACAGCGCTCGTGCTGCTTGCCGTGAACATAGTGTTGATGAACCTCTTCGTCTTTCGCCGGTGATCGCCGAGCGGGTGTCACTCACGCCGGAACTGGCGTCGAAATTCGCGCAACTCGTGCTCGCACATATCACTCGGGAATACCCGAATGCGCTTCAGCACATACTAAACGGGCCCGAGGATGTGCGATCACCGCGGGAACTGCATCCAGTTTTCTTCGGGAGCCTGGACTGGCACTCGTGTGTCCACGGGTATTGGCTTCTCGCGACCGTGTTACGCCTTTATCCGGACAACCCGCACGCACGCGCGATTCGCGAACTATTCGACACGACCATCACGCCGCAGGGCGTAGCTGGTGAGCTCGCGTATCTCGGAGGTAGATACAGAAAAATCTTCGAGCGACCGTATGGGTGGGCGTGGCTACTCATGCTCGCGGCCGAGGTCAAGCGACACGCCACACAGGAAGCCAAACGGTGGAACGACACCCTTGCGCCTCTCACCGATGCGTTCGTCTCACGGTTCATGGAGTTTCTCCCCAAGGCAACCTACCCGACGCGCGTTGGCACGCACTTCAACAGCGCGTTCGCATTGACGCTGGCACTCGAGTACGCCGAAGTCGCCGGAGACGAAGGGCTGAGGAGTCTGGTGGTGGCCAAAGCGATTAGCTGGTATCGACGCGATCGGGATTGCCAGGCCTGGGAGCCGGGCGGCGACGATTTTCTTTCGTCCGCGCTGATCGAA
>DATAHM010000137.1:0-12589 GCA_036263215.1 Gemmatimonadaceae bacterium | reverse complement strand
ATCCGGTGAAACGAGGCGGTTCTCCACGCTCGGGAAGCCAATGGTAGCCGCTTCACAGATTGCCCCGCGGGGAGAGGAATAGTTCAATGGCACGCATCACAGGCACGGTCAAATGGTTCAACGACGCCAAGGGATTTGGCTTCATTTCGCGTGAGGGAGGTCCCGATGTCTTCGTCCACTTCAGCGCGATCGGTGGCTCGGGATTCAAGTCTCTCGCCGAGGGGGATAAGGTCGAGTTCGAAGTTGTGCAAGGCCAGAAAGGACCACAGGCTGCAGATGTGACAAAAGTCAGCTGACAATTGCGACCGGTAAAAGCCCCGCCTCGGCGGGGCTTTTCGTCTTTACAGGCATCACAAAACTTGTTTTCCACAGGCGGCATATGAGTTGCTTCCTTGCACAACACTGAACGCTCAACCCGGGGGTGCACGGATGGCCGCAATCTGGAAGGGCTCGCTGACATTCGGACTCGTCAACATCCCCGTCGAGTTGAAGACAGCGGTGCGAGCAGATCATATCAGCTTTCGACTGCTGCACGAAGAGGATCTCTCTCCAGTGAAATACGAGCGAGTCTGCCAGGCGGACGGAGAGCCGGTTCCATGGAACGAGATTGTCAAAGGCTACGAATACGAGAAGGGTAAGTTCGTCGTCATGCGTGACGAGGACTTCAAGACCGCTGCTCTCGAAGCATCGAAGACGATCGACATTCTCGATTTCGTGAAGCAGGACGAGATTGACCCACGCTATTTCGAGACACCGTATTACCTCGTACCTGCGAAGGGTGGCGAAAAGCCCTACGCTCTCTTGCGAGAAGCGATTCGCAGCACCGGCTCAGTCGGCATCGGCAAGATCATCATCAGGCAGACTCAGCACCTCGCCGGTGTGAAAGTTGTCGGCGATGCACTTGTGCTCGAGATCATGCGCTTCGCGAATGAGCTGGTCGACGCAAACGAGTTCAATTTCCCCGCGCGTGATGCAATTCGACCGCAGGAATTGCAGATGGCGGAACAGTTGGTGGCGAATCTTGCAGAACCCTTTGATCCATCGCGCTACACCGATGACTATCGCGCGAACCTGATGAAGGTGATCAAGGCAAAGATGAAGGGTAAGAAGCCAAAGCTCGCGGAGCCGGAGCACGAGACCGAGGACAGTGGGGTACTCGACCTCATGTCACGTCTGCGCGCTAGCCTCGAGGAGGGCACGGGGAAACGCGGCGCGGTCCGCACGAAACAAAAGGCCGTCGCAGCTGGACGCAAACCCGCGAAACCAAAGAAAAGAAAGACCGCCTAAGGCTGCGTCATGGCTGCAACGACGAGCGGAAAAACAAAGCGCCGCGCGCGCGCCCAGTTAACCGAGTATCAGCGGAAGCGCGATTTCACAAAGACGGCTGAACCGTCGGGCGACGACGCGGTGCCACCAGCTCGGCCTGGCCGCCTGCGGTTCGTGATCCAGAAGCATGCTGCGAGTCATCTCCACTTCGATCTGAGGCTCGAGCTCGATGGCGTCATGAAGAGCTGGGCCGTCCCGAAAGGCCCGAGCCTTGATCCGTCAGTCAAACGACTCGCGATGCAGGTCGAAGATCATCCGATCGACTACAACACTTTTGAGGGAACCATCCCGCAGGGCGAATATGGCGGTGGCACGGTCATGCTCTGGGATCGCGGGACGTATTCCTGTGATACGGCATCCTCGCCTGAGACTGAGGAAAATGAAATACGCGAGAGTTTGAGACGAGGCGAGCTCAAGTTCACCTTCCATGGTGAGCGGCTGCACGGATCGTTCGCCCTGATCCGGATGAAGTTCGCGCGCGACACGTCGTCCTCGGCAAAACCGCAGTGGCTTCTCATCAAACACCGCGACGAGTTCGCCGCCGAGGAAGATGTCGTCGCGGAAAACATGACGTCTGTGGACTCGGGCCGCACCATGGATGAGATCGCGGGCGGTAAGAGCCGAGTTTGGCACAGCAATCGTGATCAGAAAAAGGGTGATCAAACGCGCTCGGCTTCCAGCGCGAAACGCGCAGCACCGGGCACTCGCAAGAAGTCCGCGAATAGTGCCGCCGTGCCGCCGCGCGGCAGTCTCTCGCCGACGTCGCTCGAGCCGATGTACTGCAGCATTGGTACGGATATCCCCGGCGAGGGTTGGACCTTCGAGCCCAAGTACGACGGAATCCGAGTACTTGCTTTCGCGACAACTACCGAAGTCCGGCTCATCACGAGGAACGGCAAGGACAAGGCGCAACAATTTCCTGAGATCGTCGCGGCATTGAAAAAGCTCGCATCACAAACGAAGCGCTCGATGATCCTCGACGGCGAAATCGTTGCACTCATCGATGGCGAGCCCGCACGCTTCCAAGAGCTGCAGAGCCGCATGCACGTGAAAGAATCGCACATGATCCAGCGAAATACTTCTTCGCGCCCTGCGGCACTCATTCTATTCGACATTCTGGTCGACGGCGACGATGTCCTCCTACGCGAGCCGTGGTCCGCTCGGCGCGCGCGCCTCGTCAAGCGCCTGGGAAAGAAGGTATCGACCCAGATCCGCATTACAGAATCGAGCGAAGGCGATGGCAAGAAGATGCTCGCCAAAGCCCGGCGCGAAGGGTGGGAAGGAATTATTGCAAAACGAGTGGACTCGCGCTACGAACCCGGCAATCGCTCACGTAACTGGCTCAAGCTGAAAATCGAATTCCGCGAAGAGTTTGTGGTGGGCGGGTATACGGAACCCCGCAACAGCCGCGAACACATTGGCGCGATTCTGCTCGGTTACTTCGACAACAACCGGTTCATCTATGTTGGACATACCGGTGGCGGCTTCACCAGAAAGTCCCTTGAAGAGATGTACAAACTTCTCAAGCCGCTCGAGCAGAAGAAATCACCGTTTGAGGAAACCCCCAAGACGAATGAAAGAGCGCATTGGGTAAGTCCCGAAATCGTGGTCGAAGTAAAATTCAGCGAGTGGACCGCCGACCGACGGCTTCGCCAACCGATCTTCCTGGGCATTCGCGACGACAAGAACGCGAGAGATGTCGACATCGAGCCACCTAGCGTCCAGAAGAAAGCCGCCCGAAGCGGCTCGATTGCCAAACGACAGCAGCGGCCTAGCGTCGAGGCAAGGGCAAAAGCACCGCGCCCAGCCGCGACACAAAAGAAGCGCACTTCCCGAAGAGGGGTTGGCTCGAAGCTCGATACCGGCTCGTTGATCGAGCAGTTGACCGCGATCGAGGAGAAAGGCGGAGACGGGACTCTCGATTTTGCTCCCGGCAAGACTCTCAAGATCTCCAATCTGGACAAAGTCTTCTTCCCCAAAGAGAAGTTCACGAAGGGTGATGTGATGCGCTTCTACACGCGCATCGCGGATTTCATCCTCCCTACTGTCTTTGATCGCCCTCTGGTCCTGAAGCGATTTCCCAATGGAATAAACGGGGAGAGCTTTTATCAACAGAAGGCATCGGAGACCACCCCATCCGAAGTCCGCGTCGAAGAAATCATCACCGACGGCGGCGATAAGCAGCCGCGTATAATCGGCGGCGATCTTCTCACTCTCCTTTACACGATCCAGCTCGGCGCAATCTCGGTTGACCCATGGCACTCGCGTGTCGGATCGCTCGATTATGCGGACTACACGATTATCGATCTCGACCCCGGGCCACGCGCCAATTTCGCGCGCGTAATCCAGGTGGCTCGCTGGGCGAAGGAGGTCATCGACTCATTTGGCCTCAACGCCGGAATCAAGACCTCCGGCGCCACCGGGCTGCATATCTATCTTCCGCTCCCACCAAAGACACCGAATGAAGCAGCGACACTGGTCGCGCAAATGATCGCAACGAAGGTCGCCGACGCGCATCCCAAGGAGGCGACAATCGAGCGCTTCGTAAAAGCGCGTGGAGCGGCGACTGTTTATGTGGATTATCTACAGAATATCCAGGGCAAAACGGTGGCAGGACCATACTGTGTGCGAGCAAAGGCCGGTGCGACCGTTTCGACGCCGCTCAAATGGAGCGAGTTGACTGAGGATCTGGATCCTCGAGATTTTCACCTTGGCAACGCCGCCGATCGCTTCGAGAAGGTCGGCGATATCTGGAACGAAGCGATGAAGAAGAAAAATTCGCTTCGCGCTCTAGTCTAGGAGCGCTTACCGGCCGCCGTTTCCAACCTTGCGGAGTGGAAGCTCCATCTGCCCACCTTCGCCCGTCGTTTGCCGCGACGAGTCGCCGAAGATAGGATCGCTCGACTCGTCGACCATGTGAGTGAGCTTGTAGTAAAAGTGCAGCGCGTGGATAGGCGCCATGAAACTCCGGTTCCCGGCGCGTGAGATCGCTACGGCTTCCTCTCGCACTCGACGCGGAAGGTCACGCGCAGCGGGAAGTGCAAGAAGCCGTTGTATCTCCGAGCTGTCTCGTGCGAGCAGTGCAGCGCACAAACTGTCCAGATACGCCAGCATAGCTACCGGGCTCCCGTTTCAGGGTGTTTGGCCTTAGGCACACATTGCAACTAATACACCGTTGACGCAAGAGGTTCCGGCTGTTGGGCCTTTGTCAGGGGTATAGAAAGTCGAACCTGATGCCCCGGTGTTGCCTACGCCTTTTCTTCGGTGCATACCGAAAAAGCTGCGCCGGCCGTCCCCGGCCTTCGCTACGCCATTCGTCTGTAGGTTCGACGAGCCAAGCCCCCTGAAGGGCACGACGGAAGCTAGCCTTGTGCAAGCGTTTACCGAGCAGAAGCTCGTACGTCTGCTGTAACTCGCTGAGGGTGAAGGTCGGAGGCAATAACCGAAACGCGATGGGCGCTTGATCGAGGCGGCCTTGCATGGTTCGGATGGCCGCATCGACCATCGCGCGCTGCCGGGGCGCAATTGGCGGGAGGTCCTTCACCGGAAACCAGGTGTATCCGCTCCGAGGTGATGCGGTCTCGTGCGGAACCAGGGCAACGAAGGCAACGGAAATTTCCGTGTCGCCCGGATGTCGCCTGCCATCTCCAAAGGCTCCGATCTGCTCCATCCAGATGGGGGCTTCGCCCAACGCTTCCCGCGCGACACGAATCGCGGCAGCCTCTAAAGTTTCCCCCGCTTGCGCGTGTCGCCACGGAAGAACCCAACGCTCACGTTCACCCGCGCTCCGCGCGAGGAGGATCGCCAGTTCATTGGCCATCGCGGTTATGAGAACTATGTCGATACTATGCGACCCGGACCTGGAGCGTTCGCGCATTGTGCAGCGAATTAGTCACTATATGTGACTAAAGTCAATACCGCCGGAATTTTTTTGGAGTGACGCCGCTCGTGTTGCGCGCGTCGTGCGGTGGGCGAGGAATGATATACGATTTCGCTACGAAATCGTCAACAGCAATTTCGTTCGATTCGTTTGTTGTCGAGTTACCGCGCTGATTGTATGAAGCGCATTTAGCGCACCAGCGCGGCTCGTTCTATTCCTGTTCCGCGACTCACGCCTGGCGGGATACTGATTGGTAAGTGACCCGAGATCGGGGAAATCCCCAACACCGCTCTCGCAGCTGCCGTCTGTGAAACTGGAAATCCGCCCCATGCAACTAGATACGTACCGATCCAGGGAACCTGCTGAAGTAAATATGGATTTCCGAATGCAATTAGAATCGGCTTTCGCCCTCGCTCAGTCAGCGTTTGCATGAACGCGGCAAACGCCTGTGGTGCATTCGCCGTCAACGCGTCCCAGCTCTGACCCACATAAGAGTTGACGATTGTCACGTCGGCCGAATCTGCGGCCGCAATGAGTCGCGGGAAATTCAGTGCGGCATCCTCTGTAGCAACAAACTCAGTGCGCAGATTTGGCAGTCCCTGCCGCAGCTCCGCGTTGAACGCATTGCCCGCGGAGAGATCAGCGCGCCGTGCAAGCGTGATCGATAGAGTCCGCGCGCTTCGCTGACTGAGCGGTAGTTCGGCGAGCGAGTCTTTCACCAGGGTGATCGATTTTTCCGCGATCGTGCGCGCAATCTGTGCATTCGAGCTATCACCCACCAGGAAGCGCAATGCGTTCAAGTCAACCAGTTTACGCTGATTCAGGCCGAGGCGATTTTTCAGGTTGAGGACCTTTCGCACCGAGGAATCGAGCCGAGCTTCGGTGTACCGTCCTTCTCGGATCCCGGCCACTACGGCATCGATGCATTGCGAAACGTTCTCCGGTTGGATGAGAACATCGATCCCAGCCGCGATTGCTCGCTTTACTGCTTCGTCGGCGCCGAACAAATCCAGAACGCCGCGCATATCCATGGCGTCGGAAATAATTATCCCCCTGAAGCCAAGCTCTCCCCGAAGAAGCCCTGTCAGCACCTTCGGTGACAGCGTACCCGGCACATCCGAGGAGTCCAGTGCCGGCATCGCGCCGTGAAAGGACATTATGGCACCCACGCCGCCATTCACCGCCGCGCGAAACGGCACGAGTTCGACAGTGTCGAGTCGACTGCGGCTCGCCGTAACCACCGGAAGCGCGAGGTGCGAGTTTACGTCTGTGTCTCCATGTCCAGGAAAATGCTTTCCGGTCGCGATCATCCCATTGTCCTGCAGTCCGTGGATGAAGGCCACCCCCAGCCGGGCATCGAGCTCGGGGTCTTCACCAAACGAACGGGTGTTGATGACCGGATTAGCTGGATTGTTGTTTACGTCGAGAACCGGCGCGTAGGCGATATGGATTCCGAGCGCCCGGCCTTCCACCGCCGTGAGACGACCCATCTCGTACGCGAGTGCAGTGTCGCGTGTCGCGCCGACGGCCATTTCGGGCGGAAAGACTATCGCTCCGCCGAGATCGATCGCATTTGGAACGAAGTATCCGCCACGGGCGCGGAAACCCGCTCCGGCTTCCAGGTCCGCCCCGAACAAAAGGGGAATCGCGCTCATGGACTGCATGGCGTTTAGCTTCGATGCCACTTCCGTCGGCGAACCAACGGAGATGGTGAAGCCGCCAACTTTTTCTTTCTCTATGTAGTCAGTCAACCGCCGCCATTGGGGCGAGTCGCCGGATACGTAGTCACCGTATAGGCTCGGCCACACGATCTGGGCGGCCTTTTCGCGAAGCGTCAGTGAAGCCAGGACTGAATCAGTCCATCGAGAGTCAGTTCTCGGGTCCGTCGCCGCATCGGGGCGTTTCGTCCCCACGGTTTGACAGCCGGAAACCGCAATGCACGCAGCTACAACGACGATCCCGGACTTCGTTGAGATCAATGGGCTATCGTGCCTTTCTTGCTGGTGTCAATCTCAGCGGAGGATCCGGACTTGAAGAGAAATGCCGTCATGTTCTTCGTCAGAAACGATCTCGCCTGCGGATCCATGACGTTCAAGCCGTAATGATTGATCAACATCGTCTGTTGCTTCAACCAGTCGGCCCAGCACTGGGTGCAGATCTCGTCGACAACCCGGGCCCCGATCGGTCCCGGAAAAGGTGGTTTCGTAAAGCCAGCGCGAGTTTGACCGCAGCGCGCGCAGGTCACGGTCTCAGGCACGCGAAAGTCTACCGGCGCGCGTAGGAGATTTCCGCGAGACCGAAAATGGAAAGAAGCCTGAGATAAGCCCAGCCAATGTCGAACTCGTACCACTTCGCCTTGAACTTCGCTGAATGCGGGTCGGCGTGATGGTTGTTGTGAAGCTCCTCCCCACCCAGCCAGATGGCGATCGGCGAAATGTTTCTGCTCTCATCCTTCACGTTGAAATTGCGGTACCCGATGGCGTGCCCAACTCCGTTGACGATACCTGCCGCCCAGAACGGGATCCAGATCATCTGGACTCCCCAGACAAGGGGACCCACAAAGAAACCGAACAGGTAGATGTCGACAGCCAGCATCACCAGAATCCCCACCCAGTTCAGCGGAGATAGCAGGTGTCTCTCGAGCCAATCGTTTGGCGTGCCTTTGCCGTATTTGTCGAGAACGCCAGGCTGGCGAACAGTCTTTCTATAGTAGAAGGCGCCCTTGACGATGATGTTGCGCAGTCCTTCCATCAGCGGACTATGTGGATCGCCCTCGCGATCAGCAAATGCATGATGCTTCCGGTGACAAGCTACCCATTCCTTTGTCACGATCGCGGTCGACAGCCACAACCAAATCCGCATTGGCAGTTCGGCCAGATAATGCAGCTTCACACCGCGATGCGTCTGCGCGCGATGTAGGAACAGCGTAACCGACACATTGGTGAGGTGGCCAGCAACGATCACGAACAAAACAGGCTTCCACCAGGCCGTTGCCCAGCTTCCAAAATCCGGCATTACTTACTCCAGTTGTCGAGATTCAGCATACACCTGCAATCTATCGGGCGCTCGCCCGTAATCCAAACGACCACACTACCGGTGCGTAACCGGGCCCACAGGGTCCGCCGCTGGCGCGTTCCCCCAGGTATCGTTCGACCGATCCCAATCCGGCACCGATGGATCCGGCCAGAGCCGAGCTCCGGTCACCGGGCCTTTCACCGGAAGCACGGCATCAAACCGGTTTCCTCGGGCCCAGATGTTAACCGGCAGCGAGAAATCCTGCGTCGTTCCATCCGCATAGGCCACTCTGATCCGAACCGGAAAAGGTATTGACGTGTTTCTCCGCAACGCGATGGTCGCGAATGTTTGACCTTCTGCCACACGCGTCGAAACGCCGTCGATACCTATGTCCAGCACATCTGTACTATAGAAGAAGCCTCGCCAGAACCAGGACAGGTCTTCTCCCGTGGAATTCTCGATGCTCCGAAAGAAGTCTGCGGGCGTCGGATGCTTGAATGCCCAATCACGGATGTAAGACCGAAAAGCCGAATCAAACGGCGCGGCCCCGATTACATGGTTGCGTAGGGTGAGCAGCACCGCTGCCGGCTTTCGATAGCCGATAGCGCCGAGACCGGCCGGATCTATGTTGTCAGGCGCCGTCATCAGCGGCGCCTGCGTTCCCTGCCTGATAGCATCCGACCAGTTCTTCAGGTACCCACCCCATACATCCTGGCCGGGGTATCGCGCCTCCAGGGCAAAGGTGTTGATGTAGGTATTGATTCCTTCGTCCATCCACGCGTATCTGCGCTCGTTCGAGCCGACGATCATGGGGAACCACTCATGCCCGTGTTCGTGATTCACGGTTCCGAAGATCGATGCGGGATCGTCGTCGCCGTAGCCGACCATTACGAACATTGGGTACTCCATTCCTCCCACCGGCCCTGCGACACTTGTCGCCTGCGGGTATGGGAACGGAAAAAACAGCTGCGAATACTGTCTGATTGTCCACTGCGTCTGTTCGGCCGCGCTCTCCCACGCCTTGCCCGATTTCGGGAACTCGTAGTAGGCCTGCGTGAGTATGCCGTTCCAGCTCGTAGCATCCCATCTGAAATCCGGTGCGGCCGCCCACGCGACATCGTGTACGTGCTCAGCGCGGAAATGCCACGTCTTCGTCCCGTTGACCGTTCGCCGCTTCGCCGCGCCAGCCTCAGCCTGGGTAATGATCGGAATCACGTCGGCGCTATGTGATGCGGTGGCGAGGCGCCGACGCTCTTCCGCTGTCAGCACCTCATCCGGGTTCTGCAGGATACCGCTACCGGCGACGGTGTATCCGGCCGGCACCGTGACTGAATAGTCGTAGTCGCCGTACTCGAGGTAGAACTCGCCTTGCCCGAGATAGGGATCCGTGTTCCACCCGCGAACGTCGTCGTATACCGCCATTCGCGGATACCATTGCGCGATCTCGTACAAAGCGCTGTCACGGCCCATGCGATCAGAGCCGTGTTCTGGCACCCGGAAGGAGTAGTCAATCGCGACCGTGAGTGTCCCGCCTCTCGGCCGCAACGGCACAGGAAGGTCGACACGCATCATCGTGTCGTTGATCCGCGGCTGCACTCGCGCTCCGTTGACGCGAACGTCCGTGAGCTGGTATCCGCCCTCGAAACCACGGACGCCCCACCTCGAGTCCGCCGGGAAAAGAGCAGAGCCTTTGCTACCGGTCCGATACAGATTCTGGTCAACCTGCAACCATAGAAAGTGAAGCGTATCCGGTGAATTGTTCGTGTACGCGATCTGCACTGACCCACTGATTTCGGTGGTAGCGGTGTCGAGGGAAGCACGAATGACGTAATCCGCTCTCTGCTGCCAATAGTCGGGCCCTGGAACACCGCTCGACGACCGGTAGCGATTTGGACCTGGCCAGTCGATGCGATTCATGGTGGCGAAAGGATCGTCGCGGTTGGTCTCGAATACGGTGCGTCCCTGAGTATCCGCCTTCACAGCGACGGTTGTCGGATCCATGCGCACAGGCGGCAGCATGACCGGATGTTGCTGCGCGCAGGCGGCGAGCGCGACCAGAAGATAGGCGTGGTACTTCACGGGTTGGGGCGTTTGAGGTTTGTTGTCATCACTGCGGCGTCCAGTCGCAACGTAACGGAAAATATCGAACCACCACCTTGCGTGAGTAGGCTGGCACCCATACCGTCTCCGCAATGAGCCGGCCCAAAGTAGCTCCCGCACTTCTTGAAGGCTGCGCGACAACGGCGGGGACAGAACGTTTCCGAAAGCGTTTTGCCGACGGCCATGGAGACCAGTTTTATCGACTGCTCGCCGGCGGCCCGCTCGTTTCTTCTCTTGGGCTCGGCACTTATCTGGGTGAGTGCGACGATGGGGACGACGCGCGCTATGTGGACACTGTCATCGCTGCCGTGGGAAAGGGCGTCAACTTTTTGGATACGGCTATCAACTACCGATGCCAGCGATCGGAGCGCGCCATCGGCGAAGCTATCCGCGCGCTGATCGCGAAGGGCGCTATCAGGCGTGACGAAATCGTGGTGTGCACGAAGGGAGGCTATATCCCTCTCGACCGCACACCTCCAGCCACGAAAGAGGGTTATCGTGGTTTTCTGGACAGCGAATATTACGGGCCGGGTGTCATGCAGCCCGACGACGTTGTTGGCGGCGGACATTGTCTGGCGGCGGGTTACATCAAAGACCAGATCGGCCGTAGCCGGCGAAACCTTGGCATCGCTTTCATCGACGTTTATTACCTCCATAATCCCGAGCAGCAGCTCGACGTCGTCAAGCGCCCGCGATTCTTGAGCGTGTTGGCGTCCGCGTTCGAAACCCTCGAGGAGCAGATCGAAAGGGGCGTGATCGGATGCTACGGCTGCTCGACCTGGAACGGTTTCCGTATTCCGCCCGGAGCGAGAAACCACCTCAGTCTGGAAGAGCTGGTGAAAATCGCTACAGATGTCGGCGGCACGGGAAACCACTTCAAAGTGATTCAGGTTCCGGTGAATCTTGCGATGACCGAAGCAGTGCGTCTTCCCACCCAAAGCGTTCAGGGCACGCTCGTCCCTCTCCTCGAAGCGGCCAATCATTTCGGCGTGGCAGTGGTCGGCAGTGCGACGCTTATGCAGTCGCAGCTGACTCGGTCTCTTCCGGAGCAGCTACGGTCGGCTTTCCCTGGGTTCAAAACCGATGCCCGTCGGGCGATTGCCTTTGCCCAGTCTCTTCCATTGGCATCCGCGCTGGTCGGAATGAAATCGATCGACCATCTGGAACAGAATCTGGAGCACGCCGAAGTCAGCTAGAGATTTCGAGCTCGGCACCACCCTCGGTGTCGTAGTCGGCGACTACTATTCGGTGCGCGTTAGTGTCCGCTATGTAAGCGCATCGTTCGCCTGCTGCAACGCCACCCGGCTCGTGCAGTCCGCGCAGCCACGTGCGCGCCGTTCGCGACTCAAAATTCACCCACTTCAGCGCGTCGTTGTACGAGTCCGCGACGAGAAGTTCTCCGTTGGAGCGACGCCCAATACCTTGCTGGTGCTGCATCCTCACCGTATCTCCTGCACCGTCCACGTCTCCGAAGTCAAACAATCCGGTGCCGATTATCGTCCCAACCGATCCGTGGGCGTCGAGGTCGGCCCACCGAATCGCACTCGACTCAGCGTCGGCGAAATAGAGTCTCGTTTCGTCGGCAGTTATTCCCATCGGCTGTGCGAGGAGTGCGCTGGCGTTTGGGCCGTCGCGAATATCTTCTGCTCCAGTGCCAGCATGCACACGCGAACGTCCTGAACGCCTATCGATCGCCCAGATCTGATGCACACCAGCCATCGCGACATACACCTCATCACCCACCACGGTGAGATCCCATGGGGAAGACAATGCTCCTTCACTTCTATCTTCGCGTGTTCTCATTTGCCGACCCGTACCGGCGATCGTGCGCGCTCTACCCGAATCGATATCGACAACGCACACCACGTGATTCTCGGAATCAGCGACGTACAACTCGTCCCCGGCGAAGGCGAGGCCCTGCGGCGACCTGAAGCTGGTCACTTCGCTGTCCCGCGCATCGACGTGCGTAACGGCGTGGTGAACCCGCATCCGACGCGGAGTCTCGAGCGTTCCGACCAATAGCCTGTGGTTCCCGGTGTCCGATATGGCAATCCGCTCAGCATCGACCGCAACCTTCCCCGGATATCGCAAGGTCGACGGCGCCATCGCGGGCTGCATTGCGGGAAAATGAATCAGCGCAGCCGCGGGCGCGTTTGCCTTCTGTGAGAGCAAATCCTCTAGAAGTGGGCTAAGCATTTCCGCCGTGAATTCGCCGGCGTGTGCGCCAACCACATACCCTTTCCGGTCTATTACAACGAGCGTCGGCCA
>DATAHM010000136.1:0-8823 GCA_036263215.1 Gemmatimonadaceae bacterium | reverse complement strand
GTCCCACCGCATCAGCTCATCGTAGCGATCGATCCAGCCGCGCCAATCGAGATTCTTGTCGCGCTCGAGCTCGATTGCGCGAAATCTTTCGACGAAGCTGCGCGCAATCGCCTGTTGCCTTATCCGTGGACCCTCCAGAATGCGCGTCACCACCGTGAGCACCTGCCGCGGATTGATCGGCTTCACCAGATAATCGCGCACATTCGCACCGATGGCTTCCTTGAGCGTAGAGTCTTCCTCGCTCTTGGTCACCATCACCACCGGGAGTGTCGGTGCGAGCTCCCGAACATCTCGAAACACCTCCAGCCCACGCTTACCGGGCATTTGCTCATCGAGCAGCAGGATATCGAACGGCCGGCGTCTCAGAAGCTCGATCGCATCGTCCGCGTTGGACGCCCACTCTACTGTATAGCCCTTCGAGCGGAGGAAGATGCGGTGCGGCTCCAGAAGCTCGCCTTCGTCATCTACCCACAGTATCGATTTCGGGGGGTTCAGGACCGGTGCCGCCATAGCGCTGAATGTAGCCGAGGGGGGTGCTGGTGCCTAGATTCGGAGAGTGATCGGTCAGCTACCACGCTTCGCTCTCACCACCCCCGTTTTTCGGTTTCGCTCGCTCGCCGCGCTTGGCGGTCGTGCATCCCTCGGTGGCGACCGCGAGACGCTGATCGCGTGTCTTCAGCTGGCGCGCCTCTGCGCCGGGCTCTTGCCCCCCTATCACATCACGCGAGAGGTGGCGATGGAGCGCACGGAGCACACACGGCTATGGCTGTCGTCGCTGGCGGTGCCGAGTGGAATTCGATCCACAGCTTTCGGAGTTATTGGCGGCCTCACCGGCGAGGATCGCGACCGGCTCGCGATTGCCTTCGAGGACCTTGTCAAAGCGGCCGCCGGACAGTTAGATGAGACTGCACGCGCTGAGCTGACGACGCTTATTCAGGAGCTCGCAGGAACACTTCCAGCGCCGCATCCACACCATCCAGTCACACCATTTCTACCGAGCTGAACATGGCCGGCCATTCCAAGTGGAAACAGATCAAGCATTACAAGGCGGCGACCGACGCCAAGCGCGGCGCGCAATTCACGAAGCTCATTCGTGAGATCACGATGGCGGCGAAGATCGGCGGCGGTGACCCAGGCGGCAATCCGCGACTCCGCACCGCTATCGATGCAGCGAAGGCAGCGTCAATGCCCAAGGAAAACATCGAACGCGCCATCAAAAAGGGAACTGGAGATCTCGAGGGTGTGACGTATACCGAAGTCACCTACGAAGGGTACGGACCCGGAGGTGTCGCAATCCTGATCTCCGCGCTAAGCGACAATCCAACGCGCACCGTTGCCGAGGTCCGGCACAAGCTCACCAGACTCGGCGGCAACCTCGGACCACCACACTCGGTATCGTACCTGTTCGATCGGAAAGGACAGATCTACATCGACGGCTCCAGGTACGAGGAGGACAAAGTGCTGGAGATTGCGCTCGACGCCGGCGCCGAAGATTTCAAGGCTGATGAAGGCCAGTACGTGGTGACCACCGATCCACACGGCCTGCACGCAGTCGAAGATGCGATCAAGAAGGCTGGCATTGACATAGTCGAATCGGAGGTTGCCTTCATTCCAAAATCGACGGTGCACGTCGAGGGCAAGAATGCGGAATCGCTGGTGAAGCTTCTCGAGGAGCTCGACGATCTCGACGACGTGCAGAAGGTCTCCGCCAACTTCGACATGGACGTCGAGCAGATGACAGGTGCGTGAGTCTGAACCTGTTATCGTCCTTGGAATCGATCCCGGCACCGCGGTTACTGGCTACGGAGTAGTCAGAAAGGAAGGCCGGAACCCGCTGACACTCGTGGAGTGTGGTGTGATTCGCACGAAGCCGCGTGACGATCTCGCGCAGCGACTCGCGGAGATCCACGACGGAGTTACGGAACTGATTCGGCGGCACGGGCCATCCGTTCTTTCCATCGAAGACGTCTTCTATGCGCGGAACGTTCGCACGACCGTCGTACTCGGCCATGCCCGAGGAGTGATTCTGCTCGCCGCGGCGCAGGCCGGGCTCACGATTCACGAATATCCGCCGTCGGAGATCAAGAAAGCAGTCGCGGGCACCGGGGCTGCGACCAAGCTTCAGGTGCAGTTCATGGTCATGCGATTGCTGCGCCTGAAATCAGCACCTCAGCCAAACGACGCAGCTGATGGAGTGGCGGCGGCGCTGGCGTACGCACTGGCGCCAGACCTGCCGAAAATCCAGCCAATCAGGTTCTCGGTCCGTTGATCGCTGTCGTCGCGGGGAAACTGTTGTCGAAGGATCTCGATTCGCTCGAGGTGATGACTGCCGGAGGTGTTGGATATGAGCTGACGATTCCGCTCAGCGTTTATGAGACGCTGCCGAAAGTCGGCGACGAGGTGCGGCTGCACACCTCGCTGGTCGTGAAGGAAGACTCCTGGCAATTGTTCGGCTTTGTGAGTGTGTTCGAAAAGCTGCTCTTCGAGAAGCTGCTCACGGCGAATGGAGTGGGGCCTTCCCTCGCAATTGGACTTTTGTCCGCGCTGTCCGCAAACCGTCTCATTCGCGCAATTAGGGAAAAGGACATACCGACGCTTCAGAGCGTCCCGCGGGTAGGCCGCAAGAAAGCAGAAAGGTTGATCGTCGACCTTGCCGATAAGCTCGATGGGCTCGGCGAAATGACTGGAACTTCGGCGGCTCCGGCAACCGCGGCGGCAGACGACGCAATGCGCGCGCTCGTCTCGCTTGGGTACTCGAGCGCAGATGCGGAGCGTGGAGTTCGCGCGGCGCTCGACTCTGGTGCGCCTTCAAAATCCGCGGCCGACCTGATTCGTGCCGCGCTTTCCAAACTGGGAGGGAGATAATGCGAATCAAACATGTTGCGATGGCCGTTGCGTGGTTCACGATGGGGTGTGCGACGGCGGGCACTGCGGGGAGGACGGAGCGCAACCCGAATGTCATTACGCGTGAAGAAATCGCGGCGGCGCACGTTTACAACGCCTACGATGCGGTTCAGACGCTTCGGCCGGCTTTCTTTCATTCCCACGGACAGACAACGCTTTCCGGAAGCGATACGGGACTGCCGCGAGTCTACCTCAATCATCAGCTATTCGGCGACATCGAATCACTCAAGCAGCTCGACGTGTCGGCCATCCGGGAGATCCACTACTACAGTGCCCCAGAGGCAGCGAACCGATTTGGACTCGGAAACGCTTCCGGCGCGATCGAAGTGACAACGGACGCGCGTTGATGGAATTCTAACGGACGCGCGTTGATGGAATTCTCTTGATCCAGGAGAGGAGATGGTGGTAGCCAGATCATTCTACGTGCTCGCGTTCGGAGCTTTGGTCGCGTGCGCGAGCGCCGGCACGGGGACGACGCCGAGCCGGAATTCAAACGTCATCACCGAAGCAGAGATCGCCGCTTCGCACGAATCGAACGCCTATGATGTGATCCGAAGCGTTCGCCCGCTCTATCTGAAGAGCCGGGGGAAGAGCTCGGTCAACAATAGCGCGAACGAGTACGCGACCGTTTACCTCGATGGACAGCAGTACGGGGATCTGTCGACGCTACGCAGCATCGCTGCGGCGCAGATCCGAGAAATCCGCTACTATAGCGCGTCCGACGCAATGACCAGGTTCGGAATGCAGGCGGGCGGCGGCGCAATCGAGATCTTCACGAAGTAGTGCGGAACAGCTCCGGCTGAGGGGATCGGGTATAGCGCTTGCCCATCTGACGCCCATCTCAAGCCGGAGCTCCAATGAGCGGGATCTTTGACATAGTGCAGCAGCAGTTGAGCGGTGGTGGCCTGCAGCAGATCGCGGAGCAGGCCGGGCTCGACAATGGCACGGCGCAGAAAGCCATCACCGCCGCGGTGCCCATGATTCTTGGCGGCATGGCGCAGCATGCGAAACAAGGCAACGCGGCCGTCATCCACGACGAAGCCGACAACCATTCGGGCCGGGCCGGAGCGCTGGGCGACGTCCCCAACATCTTCACCGGCGCTGGCCCCGCGGGCGGACTCCTCGGCAAGGTGATGGGTGACCGACACGTCGCGATAAAAGATGGAGTCGCGAAGGCGGCAGGGATCGATAAGTCTCAAGCCGCGAAAGTCGTTGCGGTTGGAACCGCTGCCGTGCTCGGCGCCATCGCGCTCAAGAAGCGCCAGGGCCAGCTGTCGGCGCAGGATGTGAGTGGGAGTTTGCAGCAAGCGCAGCAGCAGGCCGAGACGCACGCGCAAACGACAGCGCCCAAAATGGGTGGGATCCTCGGTTCAGTGATGGGGCAGATCATGAATCAGGAAGGACCGAGGGCTTGAACCGCCGCCGACGCCGCACGTGGAAGCTCGCGCGTGTCGGGGAAAGTGATATGATTTGTCTCTCATATTCACTTTCCCAGTTGCGCTGGCACATTCGGAGGCCAACAATGTCGGTGAAATACTTATATCTGCTCGCGGCCGCAGGAGTGATCGGCTGCGCCACGACGGCGGCGAACACGGGCGCGCACCGCGCGAATGATCTTACTGCTGCCGAGATCGCCCAGGCACATGCCGATGCGACGACGGTGTATGATGCGATTGCGCGGCTCCGTCCCAACTGGCTGGCCCCACATGGGACAGCGTCGTCGTCCAATCAGGGCAGCGAGGCGGCGTCGGTGTTCGTCGACGGTCAGCTCATGGGTGACATCAACGCCCTTCGCAACATCTCGGCGTACCAGGTTGGATCCGTGCACTATTACAACGTGGCGGAGGCGGGCGGGAGATTCGGCGTGCGCGCGGGGACGACCGGCGCCATCGAAGTCATCATGAAAACCGCCACCGACCGGTAGACTCAGATATCGCCAACGCCTCCGACTGCGCCGCACCAGCCCGCAGCCGGAGGCTTTTGTTTATGTAGATCGGTGGTCAGGGAGCGGGCGGCTTGCCACGGTTCCAAAGCCAGACCCCGCCAACGACAACCACGATCACGACGATTAGCAGAACGGTGCGCATAGAACTCCAAGCGAGTGGCGATTTTCCGTGAGCTGAACGTTGTTGTTGTTAAGAGGTCAGCACGGCCGCGGCGACCATCTCGCGGATCGCTGCAAAGTAGTATGATTTGTCGATCCAAATCAGACCGCACGGGCGGGCACGAACAGTCATGACTGATACGCATCAATCGAAACGCGCTTCTACTGCGGTGCGCGCGAGCACGTTCACCGAATCTGTTATACGCGAGATGACGCGCGTGGCGAACGAGTACGGCGCGATAAACCTCGCGCAGGGCTTCCCGGATTTCCCAATGCCGGAGCCGATGAAGGATGCGGCGTGCGCGGCGATTCATGGTGACGTGAATCAGTACGCAATTACATGGGGAAGTCCGGCGCTCAGAGTTGCGATCGCGGACAAGTATCGCAGCTGGTATGGGATGGAAGTTGATCCTGAGCGCGAGATCACCGTGTGCTGCGGTGCAACGGAAGCGATGGCGTCGGTATTTCTCGCGCTGGTCGATCCGGGAGACGAGGTAATCATCTTCGAGCCGTTTTACGAGAATTACGGTCCGGATGCGATTCTCGCCGGTGCGAAGCCCGTGTTCGTACCATTGGAAGCGCCGGATTGGAAGATGGATCCGGACAAGCTGCGAGCGGCATTCACGAACAAGACACGCGCGATAGTCGTGAACACGCCGCACAATCCCACGGGTCGAGTCTTTACGCGCGAAGAGATCTCATTGATTGCGGAGTTGTGTCAGAAGTGGGATGTGATCGCGATCACGGACGAGATCTACGAGCACATTCGCTACGCCGGCGGGCATCACGTGCTGGCAACCTGGCCGGGAATGCGTGAGCGCACCGTCACGATCTCTGGCTTGTCGAAGACATTCAGCTGCACCGGTTGGCGCTTGGGTTACGCGATTGCGCCGCCCAGGCTTTCGTCGCCGATACGGAAAGTGCACGACTTTTTGACTGTGGGCGCACCTGCGCCGCTCCAGGCGGCGGGTGCAATCGGGATGGCGTTCGACTCCGACTACTATAACCATCTCGCGTTGGAGTACCGTGCTCGCCGAGACATCATTTGCTCGGCTCTGGATGAAGCAGGGTTCAAGTATTCCCCGCCGGAAGGAGCGTACTACATCCTCGCCGATTTCTCGGACATTTCGGATCTGGAGAGCCGCGAGTTTGCGATCTGGCTGGCTAAAGAGGTTGGGGTCGCGACGGTGCCGGGGATGAGTTTCTATTCGCGTCCCGAACTGGGGAGGTTCGTAACCAGATTCGCGTTCTGCAAGAAACTCGAGACCTTGTCGGCAGCGACTGAACGACTGATAGCGATGCGTGCTAACGTAGGCTGAACCCGCCGGTCCGCATACGTCTGCTCAAGTAGTCTGCAGCGCTCGGTATGGGCGCGCTTGACGATTGAAACCCGCCGTTGCAAAGATATATCGCCCGATATAGCTTTGCCCCTAAGATATATCGCCAGTAGTATCAGCGGCGCCGACTGGCGCCGCACTGGCGTGATGGATCCGACTCTACGGGGGCTAAGCCAATGCATCGCGGTAACTGTGGGCCCAGGTTCGCCTGGGCGTTCGGCATGAGGCCGGAGAACTTTGGATTCGATCCCGGCGCCTTTTGGGGCGGTCGTGGAAAAGCGCGCGGTGGTCCGTTCGGCGGCAGCCGGATGTTCGATCAGGGAGATCTCAAGTTCGTAATCCTTCGCCTGCTCGAAGAGAAGCCGCGCCACGGCTACGAAATCATCAAGGAAGTGGGCGAGCGGTTCGGCGGTATGTATTCGCCGAGCCCGGGGACGGTTTATCCGACGCTGACGATGCTCGAGGATTTGGGCTATGCGCGAGCGAGGCCCGAAGAAAACGGCAAGAAGATCTACGAGATCACGGACGAAGGACGAGCCCATCTCGCTGAAAACCAGCCGCAAATCGACGACATCTTCGGCCGCATCGCCGAATTCGCAAACAGCATCTTTGGCGAGCCGATGATGGAAGTGCACAGGGGCTTCAAGAACATTGGTCGCGCCGTGTACGGCGCCAAAGGTCAGAGATCGGCGGAGCAGATCCGCAAGATCAAAGAAATCCTGGACCGCGCGGCAACCGAGATCGAAGCCGTGTGACCTGAGCTGGCGGCGGTGAGTCGAATGGGTAATGCAAATGACCCCCGAGGCCACTGCCGCTTTCCCGGTTGCCGTACGCAACAAGACCAGCGCCGACTGGTTGTCGGCGGCGCCCGACGCGCTCGCCTTTGCGCTCGGCATCACTGTCGCGTGGTGGGCCCACTGGAACGCCGGAGATTTGATCTGGAGTCTCTGGTTGTCGAGCCTGGTAGTTGGCTATGCGACGATTCTCTGGATCATCGGAGTCCCGTGCGTTGCCTTCGCCATCGTCGGCTGGAAGACCAGGCACGATGCCGGATGCAGCCCACGCACGATGCTCACTTTGTGGGCAATCGTTTTGGTCGTCGGGACGTTCATGCTCGCCTTCTTTACCGTGCATTTTGGCGGATTTCACTATGTTCACTCGCAGCTCCTGCTTTCGTTCTTTCCCATCGAAGGCCCCGGGATCCCCCACACTGGCTGGGCTGCCAAGGCGACCTATTTCGAAGTTTTTCGGCGGTATTGGGTCTTCCTGCCGTCGGCCTTCCTTTCACATCGCGCGGCCTTCCTGCGGGCCCCAATCACGCTCGACCCCAATCGTTTGCTGAGCTCGCTTGCCGGCCAAGACCGCGGTAAGGGTGGCGCTTTCGCAGAGCCGTATAGAAACGTGCTCCGGATGCACGGACTGATTTTCTTTTTCTTCTTTGCGCACTTCGCTCATTTGGAGAATTTCATAGTCTACGCTGTCGTGTACGCCGTATATTTCTTCCCCTGGCGGCTGGTGCGGCGCGAACGGGCAACGACATAGCCGCCTGGCTTCGGTAGATTTTCGGTGGTCCGGCCTTCAGATTTCCTGAATGGCTACCTCGGTTGCAACGGAATCAGCGGACATGTCGAGAGCGGAAATCACCACCCCCGAAGTGATTCCGGACGAAAGCGTCGTGGAGCTTTCGCTCCGGCCTCAGCGCCTCTCGGAATTCATCGGGCAGGACCGCGTCAAGGAATCGCTGCGCATCTATATCGATGCCGCGCTGGCCCGACGGGAACCGCTCGATCACACGCTTTTCTTCGGACCTCCGGGACTCGGCAAGACAACCCTGGCCGAGCTGATAGCGCGCGAACTCGGCGTCAATATCCGGACGACCTCAGGGCCTGCTCTCGAGAAACCGGGTGATCTCGTCGGCACGCTCACCAACCTGCGGGAAGGCGACATTCTCTTCATCGACGAGATCCATCGTCTCAAGCCGATCATCGAGGAATTCCTCTATCCTGCGATGGAAGATTATCGGATCGACATCCGTCTGTCCGAGGGACCCAAGGCGCAGACGATTACGATGCCGATCGAGAAGTTCACTCTCATCGGAGCAACGACGCGACTTGGCATGCTCACCCCGCCGATGCGCGCGCGATTCGGCATCGAGCAGCGCCTCAATTTTTATCCGGCCGCGGATCTCGAGCAGATCGTGCATCGCACGTCGGAAGTGATGCAGGTGGAGATCGACGAGGAAGGCGCGAAAGAAATTGCCAAGCGCTCACGGGGAACTCCCCGAGTCGCGAATCGCCTGCTGCGCCGCATCCGCGACTTCGCGCAGGTGCGCGCGGGCGGGAAGATCAATCGCAAGGTCGCCGCTGACGCTCTGCAGTTACTCGAGGTCGATCAGTTCGGCCTGGATGACATGGACACCCGGATCCTGAAGACGATTATCGAGAAGTTCGATGGCGGCCCGGTCGGTGTGAGCACGAT
>DATAHM010000135.1:0-33747 GCA_036263215.1 Gemmatimonadaceae bacterium | reverse complement strand
AAGTACTCGGGAAGTGAAGTCACTATCGACGCCGAGCAGTACCTGATTCTTCGCGAGTCCGATGTGCTCGCAGTCATCAGCTAACCGATAACAACAGAGCGATCAAATGGCAGCCAAAGAACTACATTTCAACACCGATGCGCGCGCGGCTCTCAAGCGCGGCGTCGACCAGCTCGCTGAAGCGGTCAAGGTGACCCTCGGCCCCAAGGGCCGAAACGTCGTCATCGACAAAAAGTTCGGTGCACCGACCGTCACCAAGGACGGCGTGACAGTCGCCAAGGAGATCGAGCTTTCGGATCCGCTCGAGAACATGGGCGCCCAGATGGTGAAGGAAGTCGCGACGAAGACTAGCGACCTCGCCGGAGACGGCACCACCACGGCAACCGTTCTCGCCCAGGCGATTTTCCGCGAAGGCTTGAAGAATGTCACCGCCGGCGTAAACCCCATGGCGCTGAAGCGTGGCATCGACGCCGCCGTTTCCGCGGTCGTCGAGGAGCTCAAGAAGATGAGCGTCCCCACCAAGGGGAAGAAGGAAATCGCTCAGGTCGGTTCGATCTCGGCCAACAACGACAAGGAAATCGGCGATCTGATCGCCGAGGCAATGGAAAAGGTTGGAAAGGACGGCGTCATCACGGTTGAAGAGGCAAAGGGCCTCGAGACGACCCTCGAGACTGTGGAAGGAATGCAGTTCGACCGCGGTTATCTCTCACCGTACTTCGTCACCGATCCCGAGAAGATGGAAGCCGCGCTCGAAGACGCGCTCATTCTCATTCACGATAAGAAGATTTCGTCGATGAAGGACCTCCTTCCGATCCTCGAGAAGGTCGCGCAGATGGGCAAGCCGTTGCTCATCATCGCCGAGGACATCGAAGGTGAGGCGCTAGCCACCCTGGTCGTCAATAAGCTGCGCGGAACCCTTCGCGTTGCAGCGGTCAAGGCCCCTGGCTTCGGCGATCGTCGAAAGGCAATGCTCGAGGACATCGCAGTGCTGAGCGGCGGGCAGGTCATCTCCGAGGAAGTCGGATTCAAGCTCGAGAACGCGGTCGTCACCGACCTCGGTCGCGCCAAGCGAATCGTTGTCGACAAGGAGAACACCACACTGATCGACGGCGCTGGACAGGACGACAAGATCCAGGGTCGGATCAAGGAGATCAAGGCAGCGATCGACAAGACGACCTCTGATTACGACCGTGAGAAGCTCCAGGAGCGTCTGGCCAAGCTCGCCGGCGGTGTCGCGGTGATCAACGTCGGTGCCGCAACCGAGAGCGAGATGAAAGAGAAGAAGGCGCGCGTCGAAGATGCGCTGCATGCAACTCGCGCCGCCGTGGAAGAGGGAATCGTCCCTGGTGGCGGTGTCGCGCTCGTTCGCGCGCAAAAGGCGCTCAAGACGCTCAAGCTCGATGAGAGCGACGAGCAGATCGGTGTCGACATCATTCGTCGCGCCGTGGAAGAGCCGATGCGTATGATCGTTCAGAACGCCGGCGGTGAAGGCTCGATCGTCGTCGAGAAGATTCGTAGCTCCAAGGAGAACAACTACGGTTACAACGCGCTCACCGACAACTACGAGGATCTGGTGAACGCTGGTGTGATCGATCCGACCAAGGTCACGCGTACGGCACTGCAGAACGCGGCGTCGATTGCGGGACTTCTCCTGACGACTGAAGCTCTGATCGTCGAGAAGAAGGAACCTGCCGCCGCAGGAGCGGCCGCGGGTGGTCCTCCGGGCGGTATGGGAGGCATGTACTAGGGTTGATGTCGACCTGAAAAAATGGGGAGTCGTGAAAGCGACTCCCCATTTTTTTGTTGAGGTTAGCAACGTTGCGCCGCACAGTACGTGACTACAGTATCTAGCGGCTGCCAGCGCACTCGGGCTCTAACATCAGGTGACGCCATGTTCAACAAAATCATCTCAATCGCGTGTCTATTTCTGGTCTCTGCTTCTGTCGCGGCGCAAAATCCGGCTCCTTCATACCTTGTCACGAGACTTGGTGTCGACACTGTCGGTATAGAGCGTTTCACGAGAACCAACAACAGAGTCGAAGGTGATCTCGTTCTCCGCTATCCACGCGTGCGCACGTTCCATTATGTCGCCGATGTCGGCCCGCGAGGCGAAATTCGATCGCTCACGACTGTCGTGACGCGGCCAGGAACGCCTGCGGCCGCACCACCACTGCTGCGCGCGGTCAGCACTTTTGGAGATTCAGTCGCCGTGTTCCAGGTCGAGCGCAATGGAAAGGCGGATACCGCTGCAAGTGGTCGAAAGGTTTACCACGGAGGGGTGGTGCCGACCTTCTTCACCGAGCCCCCGATGTATGGGCTATATGAACAGGCTTTGGCGAGCGCGAAACTGGGACGAGACAGTGTGTCGTACGCGCTGCTCGGTCCCGGCAGCGGACCCGTACCGGCCATCACCATACGTCGTCGCGGTGCCGACTCGGTTGCATTCACCAGTTCTTTCTTTCCAGGCTGGACCGAGGTCGCGCGCGTCGATTCGCGCGGGCGTCTCACGGGCATCGACGCGACGGCAACGACGGTTAAAACGGTGGCCGAGCGCGTCCCGAATCTCGATTACGACGGCATTGTCTCACGCTGGGCAGCGTACGAAGCATCGAAAGGCGGAGCTATCGGTCAGATGTCTCCGCCGGACACCGTTCGAGCCAACGTTGACGGCGCCAACATTACCGTTGCGTATAGCCGTCCGCTCAAGAGAGGCCGCGTAATTTTCGGCAACATCGTGCCGTGGAATCAGGTTTGGCGAACGGGCGCGAACGCCGCGACGATGTTCACCACCGACAAGGACCTCGTTTTCGGAAACACCGTTGTGCCGGCGGGGAAGTACACACTGTGGACCTTGCCGACCCCGAGTGGCGCGAAGCTCATAATCAACAGCGAGACCGGTCAATGGGGCACGGACTATCACGCGGAAAAGGATTTTGCCCGCGTTGACCTGACTTCCAACAAGCTGTCCCAGCCGCAGGAGGAGTTCGAGATCGGCGTGGTGCCGGAAGGCACCGGGGGTCTACTCAGAATGGCGTGGGATGACCGCGAGTACTCGATCCCGTTCACGGTAAAATAGGTTGTCTCGTTCGGCAACTTTAGCGCGGAGCCACCGATGGCTCCGCGCAGTGCTGTATGGATTCTTCGCCGAGTTTGCCACGGTGCTCACGATCATTCTGATCGTGATGGTGCATCGCTATCTGTTGGCGCGTTCTGCGTCGCCGGCAGAGGTGGCCGCTTTCGGCGTCCGCACGGGCGAGGTTGTGGGCATCGTCGGCGGCACTCTTTACACTTTCATGCTCGCCCGCCTGCTGATGCCCCGCCTGTCGGGAAATTTCATTCCGCACGGCCTGCTAGTAGCGCTTACAGCTATCGCCTTCTCGGTAGGCGGTTCAATCGTTGGCCATCGCGGCGTGCCGGCGGGCTACGGCCTGGCCTCAACCCTCAAGCTCTTGGCAGGCGCTCTCGCGGGATTTCTGGAACGAAAGCGCCTGACAGCGACGGCCTGATCGGTCACTCCGTGATCGTCAGCGGGATTGGATTGTCGAGGTAGACAACCTTCTCCTGCCGTCTCGAGTGAAGGATCCGCCAGAACCAGTTTTCTCCGCGCGGCTGTCCCCCGTGCTCCATGATCATTTTGGCGAGGTCGGCCACATCGTCGGGCGCCATGCGCAAGCATCCGTGTGAGGCGGCATCGCCCAAGCTGTCGACATCGTCCGTACCGTGGATGTAGTAGTCGGGGTCCTGGAAGAAAATCTTTACGACTTTCATTGGATTGCCTGGATCGCCAGGCCCCTTCGGGCTCTTGCCCTTGGCCCATTTGGAATCGGGCGGATTCCAGCTTGGATTCCAGACGATTTTCTGGATCTTGAAAGTTCCGATCGGTGTCGGATATCTGTCCTGGCCGACCGCCACTTTATAAGTCCGGACCGTCTGGTCCGCCGCGTTGACAGTAATGGTGCGGGTGCTGAGATCAGCCTGTAACGCCAGCGGGGCAGTGGCGTCAGCCGCAGCTGCGGCTGCGCCGGATTCGTCGGCGGACGCCGCCGCAACCTCCTCTCGTCCCACGATCGGGGCCGTGCGCGGCACGTCCACCTGGGCGACGGCCACCGGAGCGACGGAGACTAGGGATAATAGAACACCAAGGGTCAGAATTCTTTGCAGATTCGGCATTTTTCCGGGGAGTTGTCTTCGAGTCATGCTACATATGATTACAAATGCCGTTCCACCGCAGCTCATCCGTGAAACCCTACAGACGGCGATACATTTAATGGCCGCAAGAGCCGCGAGTCCGACACACAGCCGCGCCCGGAGCCGAAATGACGACCAGCAAGGAAACTGAATGGATGAACCATCCGAGACTGAGGAAGCTCGTCACCGCGGTTAACGAATTGACCCTGGCCGAGCGAATCACGTTGGTAAAGGGTCTCGTCCCGGCAATTGCCGATGAACTTTCGGATACCGAATACGAGACGTTCGTCGATTCGATTCGACTCAAGGGCGAGCGCTTCCATGAGGCCCAGTCTCATCCTGGTGAGGGCAGGGCAGAACGAAAGGTGCCAGGAGAGCGCGATGTGGAAGGCCGCTAGGATCGCGTGACGTGAACTTCACGACAATCATCGGGGTCTTGCTGGTACTCGCCCTTCTGTTCGCCCTGTATGCCGGGAATACGCGCAGGAAGCGCTGACTAGATCCCGAGAGCGAGCTGAACGGGCGCGCTCGCAGGTGTCACATTGCTGCCCGCGCGGAAGGGTCCGACGACGTTGTCCTGGGATGACGCCGTGAGACGACCACGGAACCGGGCTTTTCGCAGCGCATCTCCGACTGTAGTCAGCGCCGTGCGCGGCGTGTTGCACTTCTCGCTCAAGTGCGCGAGCACGATGTTGTTCAACCCGGAATGGATGGTCTGACTTACCGCTTGCGCGGCTACACGATTGCTCAGATGTCCGAGGTGTCCGGCAATTCTTCTCTGTACCGACGGCGGATACGGTCCGGCTCGGAGCATGCCCTCGTCATGGTTTGCTTCCATCACCAGTATGTCGAGCTTGTCGAGCGCGCGCAAAACGCTTTCCGGGACGTGGCCCAGGTCGTAGACGATTCCGGCCCGGGAACCGTCGGCGACTGAAGTGACGATGACAGCAATGGGCTCGTTCGCATCGTGGGAAACGGGCACGGTCTCGAGATAGAATTCCCCAATTGTCACGCTGCTTTTCCGCGGTGTCATGATGGCGCGAAGTCCCGCCCAATCCGGACACATCATTCTGGTCCCCGCGGTGGAAACGATCGTCCAGCCCCACTTTTTGGCGGCGGCAGCCACCCCTTTCATGTGGTCGGTGTGCTCGTGCGTAACTACCACTGCTTCAATGGACTCGGGCGCGACGCCAGCTACCGCAAGCCGTCGTTTCAACACGCGTGGCGGAAATCCCGCGTCAACAAGGATGCGTGACCTCTCGGTCTCGACCAGGACCGAGTTCCCGCTGCTGCCACTGCCAAGTACCCACAGGTTCATCAAGTTTTCCAACGCCTCTTGTGCGCTTCAGCAAGCTGTTTGCGCATCCCTTCACCCATTGCCTCATGCCGGCGCGACATCACACGCTCGGCCACTGTAAGAAATCTAGCGATGTCGTATGTGTCATAGGGCTCCGAATCGCCCCACGCGAATGGAGGAACGACCTTGGGCGGCATCTTTCCGCCAAACACATTCGCACCTGCGCCGATCACGGTGCCAGTGCTGAGCATGGTGCCGATTCCGGTCTTGGCGTGATCCCCAAAAAATGTCCCGAGGAATTGCTGGCCAGTGCTTCGCGAGCCCGTCGGAGTCCAGAGTTGAACCGGACCGTAGGTGTTCTTCAGATTGCTCGTGGTGGTCAGCGCACCGAGGTTCACCCAGCGGCCGAGATATGAGTGCCCGACAAAGCCGGCGTGACCCTTGTTGCTGTCGCCCACCACAATGCAGTTACTGAATTCACCGCGCACCTTGCACTCGTCGCCGATTGAAGAAGCGGCGACGCGATCGCCGAGGATGTGCGAAGCGCGTCCAATTACAATAGGCCCGACGAGGTAAGTGAATGGGGCAATCACCGCCTCGCGTCGGATCAGAACGGGCCCAGCCGTCGTGTCGCACACCACCTGCGGGCTGACGTTCGCGCCCACTTCGACGAAAACCTTGTCGTCGCCAACGATCGCGACGCCTCGAGAATCGGCGAGCTGCAACGCGCCCGCTCGTTGCGGAATGTCTTCGCGTAATTGATCGGTGAGCGAGCCGATCAGATCCCACACTTCGTTTATCCAGCGGCCCTGAATCTTTCTCCCACCGAGGCTGGTCTGGATGGTGCCGAGATCGAGAGTGCCGTTGGCGAACTGGGACGCAGGGATTCCGCGCGCGAGCCGCACGGCGCAGGCGACGCCGTCGCACATCAGCAAATCGAAAGCGTCCAGCTTGATGCCGAGCGGAACTATGCAGCGGCTGTTGACGACGACGGAGCCGGCGGGAATTTCAGCGTTGTTTGCAACTGCCGGCGGCGCCTTTCCTTCCTGAAAGTGCTCCAGGTGGGGCGCACCGATGAACCCGGCGCTCGGGAGCGATGTCGCTCGCTCCCATCGTTTCCGAATGAGCGACGTACCAGCCCGCAGTTCCGATACCGGGCGAGTTAACGCGAACGGCTCGAATTGCCGCGCGCGCGCGTCGTCATAGAAATACAGTGCGCTCATGGGGTCCCGCGTTCGGATGTTGAGAGAGACTCCATCAGTCTCTTCAAATCCGAGGCCTTTTCTGTGGTAGTGACAAGCGTGAGCCGGCCCTTCGTCACGACGACGAGATCGTTTACCCCAAACATGACGACCTCTCCCGACTCCACATGAACCACGTTGTCAGCGCAGTCGAGGAGATGCACGTCCCCGCTGGTGACGTTCCCGAACTCGTCCTTGCTGCGTACTCTACTGAGCGCTGCCCATGTCCCAATGTCGTCCCAGCCAAACTCGCCGGGAACTACCATAACGTTGCTGCTTCGCTCGAGCACTCCCACATCGACACTAATCGGCGTCGCCACCGTGGAGAAGAATTGCGCCGGAGTCGCCGCCGAAGCCGTGCGTACCGCGTTGCTCAGCTCGGGGGTGTGCGCCTTCACCTCGTCGAGGAAATCTCCTACACGCCAAACGAAAATCCCGGAATTCCACAGGTAGCCCTTGTCACGCATTTCGGCCGCTCGCGCACGAGTCGGCTTCTCCACGAACTGTTGGACGTGCGACGCTATGCCGCTCGAACGGGAGGGCTGGATGTAACCGAAACCGGGATCTGGCCGCGTCGGAACTATGCCAACCGTGACCAGTGCGTGCTCGGCGGTCGCGACCTCTTCCGCATCGAGAAGTGTCGAGCGGAATTTGTCGTCGTCCGCGATTGCCCAGTCGGCGTGGACACTGATCATGATCGTGTCCGGACCATCGCGTTCGGCGATGGTGAGAGCACCCCATGTGAGCGCGGCCGCTGTGCCAGCTGGACGCGGCTCGGCCATGATGTTCTCGGGCGGGATGTCGCGCACCAACTCACCAACCTGTGCAGCCAATCCCGCGTTGGTGAGAATGAGGATATGGTTGGGATCGACGATCGGCCGCAGGCGATCGACCGCTTCTACGAGGAGTGGAGTTTCAGTTACAAGCGGGAGCAGCTGCTTCGGGCGCTCCGGACTGCTGACGGGCCAGAAACGGGATCCCACGCCGCCCGCAAGAACGACAACCCAGCGACTCACTCGCTCGCGATTCCCGCTTCGTCTGGCTCTCCGGTGAGGCGCGCGACGAGGGCGTAGAGCTTTTTCGGGCTGAAAGGTTTCGTGAGAAACTGCGTTGCACCGAGCGCAAGCGCATCTCGCTCATGTTTGGCGTCTCCGCCCGCGGTGAGAATGATGCAGGGCAGGTTCTTGAACCGATCATCTTCGCGAATCTTCTTGAGCACGTCGAGACCGCTCAACCTGGGCATCATCAGATCGAGAAGCGCGAGATCCACATGGTCTTCGCCGTTGATCAAGTCCAGGGCTTCCTGCCCATCATAAGCGAGACTCACCCTGAACGGACCTTGCTCGAGCTTCATCTTGATGATCCGTCCAATGTGGGGCTCATCGTCCGCTACCAGGATGTGGCTCGTCGACTGTGGTGTGTCGGACATCTTCAGATCAGCGCGGCAATGTTACCGCGGTAGCGGCGAATGTCGAACAACAGCCCACCGAGGTCTGCGGACGGTCGGAGAAGAACGAGCAGCAATGTATCGTCTGCGAGTGCGGCAATGATTGCAAACCCCTTTTGGTGCTCCAGAATCGCGGTATTTAGCTGACCGTGGATCGTCGCTCTGCCCAGCGCCTCTGCCTCGGACACGAGGGCAGGAACTCGCGCTGCGAGGTCTTCGTTGTTCAGGCCGGGAGCAGCGAATCCTTCGATGAGGAGGCCGTCTTTCCCAAGCACCAGAACGGCGTCGACTCCGGGACGTTGGCGAAGCGCGCTCGTGAAATCTCTGATGTTCGGCATTGGTGGGAGAAGAAGGTGCGAAGCTAGAAAGCGCAAAGAGTGAAGTCAAGCGCGGCAATCGCTTGAACTGTCGTAAGTTACGGGGTATTATCGAGAAGCAACCCCTCCTGTCTCTCATCTGTCTCAATCTGCATGAAATCTCGCCTCGTCCTTCTCGCGACGATCTGTGTCGCTGCTGTTCTAAATGGGTGCGGTGATCCCACAAACATTAAGGCACAACTGCCGACATTCGTCGACACCCTGTCGGTTTGGGCACTCTCGGGCACACCCCCAAGTTACCCAAGTGGAGTCTCCATTCCCGGTCGCCAGATCGTGACCGTGAATGCCAATGCCGCATTCGACGTCGCGTTGGACATCAATTCGGCCGGGCAGCCGGTCATCTATCCGGTCCGCCTGATAGTGAGCACTCCGGGCGGTGGTCGCCCCGTTGGTCTGCAGAAAGTGGCGGGTACTTTTGAGAGCGTGCTTACCGCGCCGAGAACCGGGTACGAGACCGATTCCGCCATCGTGGTAGGGACGGGCGAGACCGTTGCCGTGCAGGCCCCGCATAACGCCTCCACGGAGGTTTGCCAGTTTGCCATTTCGCCAAATCTTTACGCGAAGATCACCGTCGACAGCGTGAACCTCGCGTCGAGAATTCTTTACTTCAGGCTGGCGACCGATCCCAACTGCGGTTTTCGCTCCTTCGCGAACGGAATCCCCACGAGCTGAGTCGTGCACGATCTGAGGATGGTGCGCGAGCACATCGACGCACTCCGCGCCGGAATGCAGCGGCGGGGCGCACTCGATGCGCTTTCACCGGCCATCGAGCGGGCAGTCACACTCGACAAGAACAGGCGCGACACGATTCAGGCCGTTGAAGAGCGGAAGGCTGCGCGCAATTCCGTCAGTCAGCAGGTCGGTCAACGCAAGCGAGCGGGTCAATCCGCGGAAGACCTCCAGCAACAGTCACGCGCTCTGGGAGATGAGATAGCGCGTCTCGATCAGGAGCTCTCGCAAACCGAGCGCGAGCTGTCGGCGATTCTTCTCGAACTACCGAACATCACGCTCGATGCCGTTCCCGCCGGCGGAGAAGAGAACAATACTGTAGTCCGCGCGTGGGGCGCGCCAAGAACCGATGCGCGCGTTGAGCCGCATTGGGAAGTTGGCGCCAGGCTTGGCCTCATCGACTTTGAACGGGGCGCCAAGATCAGTGGCTCGGGGTTCATCGTATTCCGCGGTGCGGGTGCGCGCCTTGTCCGCGCTCTCATGAACCTGATGCTCGACGTGCACACCCGCGAGCACGGCTACGAGGAGACATGGGTGCCGGTCGTGGTGAATCGCGCGAGCATGATTGGGACGGCGCAACTCCCGAAGTTCGAGGAGGATATGTACCGACTGGACGGCACGGACGCGTTTCTGATTCCGACGGCCGAGGTACCGCTCACCAATTTATTCCGCGACGAGATTCTTCCTGAGTCGGAGCTACCAAAGGCGATCACTGCGTACTCCCCGTGCTTTCGCCGCGAAGCCGGTGCCGCGGGCAAGGACACGAGAGGTCTGCTGCGCGTACACGAATTCGACAAGGTCGAGCTCGTGCGCTATGTCACACCCGAAAGTTCGCCGGACCAGCTCGAGCTGCTTACCACCCAGGCGGAGAAAATTCTGCACCTGCTCGAGCTCCCATACCGCGTCGTGCGGCTTGCTTCCGGCGATACGGGTTTTGCCTCCGCGCACACCTACGACCTCGAGGTCTTTGCACCGGGCGTTGCGAAATGGCTGGAGGTGTCCTCGTGCAGCAATTTCACGGATTTTCAGGCGCGCAGGGCGAACATCCGCTACAAGCCCTCTGACGGCGGCAAGCCTCGCTTCGTCCATACCTTGAACGGTTCAGGGGTTGCGTTCCCGCGAATCATCGCCGCGATTCTCGAGCACCACCAGCAACCGGATGGTACGATCGTCATACCGGAGGCGCTCCGCGGATATCTCGGCGCCGAGCGCCTGGGCTAGACAATGCGCCGACTCGCTCCGGTAACGCTCGTGAGCGTCGGGGTGATCGCGCTACTCACCTGGTACGTCATCTACACGCGCGGAGTCGTGCGTGAGCTGCGACAGGAAGCGTCTCGCGTCGGGTTGATGTACGCCCGCGTCTATAACGGGCTCAGCGATCCGAGCCCCGATGCAGCCACAGCGGCGCTGCTCGATCTGTCGAGACATATTCGAGAGTCGGGCGTGCCAATGATCCTCACCGACCAGCAAGGGCGCCCAACCGATACTGCGAACGTTCCATTTACCGCCACTATCGGGTCCGCGGACCTCCGCACCTACCTCGCTGAGCTGGATCGTCAAAATCCACCAATCATCGAGCCGGGGGTTGGTGCTGTTCACTACGGGAATACGCCGCTGGTTCGAGGCCTCATTCTTATCCCGCTGCTCCAATCGATTCTGATCGCGATCGTTCTAATAGCGGGCGCTTACGCGTTGCGCACTCGCGGACGAGCCGACCGGGAGCAAATCTGGGCCGGCATGGCCCGCGAGTCTGCGCATCAGCTCGGCACACCGTTGTCCAGTATCAGTGGATGGATCGAGCTGCTGAGAGAGACTGAGCCAGAGCCGACGACGTCCGCTGCACTCGACCACATGGAGGCAGACCTCGAGCGTCTCAAACGAGTCGCTCACCGGTTTGAGCGAATCGGCCGGCCACCTCGCCAGGAGCCAGTTGACCTCGGCGATCTCGTAGATCGCGTGGCGTCTTACTTCCGCGCGCGCGTGCCCACTCTGGCGCAACGGGTGACGGTCGCGTCGTCACATCAGGGTGAGCTGGTCATTCAGGGAGACGCCGTACTACTGGAATGGGCGCTCGAATCGTTGACCAAGAACGCCATCGACGCACTCGCCGGACGAGACGGAACGGTCGCGATCTCGGCAGAGTCTCTCCCCGAGGGACGCGTCAGAGTTCGGGTATCCGACGACGGTCCCGGCGTACCGCGAGAGATCCGAAATCAGATATTCGATCCCGGATTTTCGACGAAGGAAAAGGGCTGGGGCATCGGCTTGTCACTTGCTCGAAGAATCGTTCGCGACAGTCACGGTGGCGATCTATTGCTCGTACCAACGGAGCGCGGAGCGACGTTCGACATGGTTCTCGGCTGACGGCCCAATCGGCTATTTTGCGACATGGCCGAATCCTCCACGTTAGCCGCAGTCGAACGTGCTGAGCCGCTGTCGGGACTCAATCCCGCTCAACGCGAAGCCGTCATCCACTTCGAGGGACCGATGCTCGTGCTGGCGGGCGCGGGATCCGGCAAGACCCGAGTTCTAACGGCGCGCATCGCCCGCCTCATCGAGCATCACGGTGTGGATCCGTCACGCATTCTCGCGGTCACGTTCACCAACAAGGCCGCGGGCGAGATGCGTGAGCGCATTGCACGACTACTCGGTGAAGAGCCCAGCGGGATGTGGAGCGGAACGTTCCACGCGATTGGAGCCCGCATTCTGCGGAGCTCTGCGCGGCAGGTCGGACGTACGCCGAGTTTCACCATTTACGACGAGGACGACAGCCTGAGCGTCGTCAAGCGCGTGATGGAGAGCCAGGGAATCTCTGCGAAGCAGTGGAGTCCAAAAATAATTTCTTCGCTCATCTCGGACGCCAAAAACGCTCTCGTCCCACCTTCGGAGTACGAATCCCTGGCAATGGACCCGGTGTCGCGAGCGGCTGCAAAGGTGTACAACCAGCTGGAGTCGACGCTGCGAGCGGCAAACGCGGTCAGCTTCGACGATCTGCTCGTCCTGCCGGTGGAAATTTTTCGAAAGGATGAACCGACACTCGCGCGTTATCGCGATCGCTTCCAGTTCATTCTGGTCGACGAGTATCAGGACACCAATCGCGCGCAGTTCCAGTTCATAAAGATGCTGGGCAGCGGCCATGGCAACGTCGTCGTGGTCGGCGACGACGATCAATCCATTTACGGATGGCGCGGCGCGGATATCAGGAACATTCTCGACTTCGAGAAGGAATTTCCTTCGGCGAAGTTGGTGCGCCTCGAGGAAAATTACCGCTCCACACCGGACATTCTACTTGTCGCAAATGCCGCGATCACTCAAAACGTCGGACGAAAGGGTAAAACGCTCCGCGCCACCAGAGAGTCCGGTGAGCCGGTGACTCTGGTTGCAACGCTCGACGAGCGGGACGAAGCAGATTGGGTGATCGAGGAGATCAAGACGCGTCGGAACCAGGACAACCGGGCGCTGAGCGAATTCGCGGTTCTATATCGGACCAATGCCCAGAGCCGTGCGCTCGAAGATGCATTGCGTCGCGATGCCATGCCGTATCGTCTTGTTGGCTCGGTTCGGTTCTATGACCGTCGCGAGATCAGGGACCTGATGGCTTACCTGAAGCTCGTCGCAAACCCCGCTGACGAGGAGGCTTTCCGACGCGCCATCGCGGTGCCCAAACGGGGTATTGGTGACACGACCCTCGATGCGCTCGCCGCGAAAGCGAAACAGAACGGCGTATCACTCTTCGAGATGGCGGCCAGAGGGGAATTGAACGATTCGTTGCGGCCGGCAGCACGGAAAGGACTCTCTGATTTCGTCGCCGTCGTGTCGTCCCTGCGCGACCGCGCAAAGGATACCAGCGTCGACGTGCTGATTCAGGATCTGATCTCGGAAATCAGGTATGTCGACTACTTGCAGAGCGAAGGTCCCGAGTCCGCGCGCGACAGACTCGAAAACATCAGCGCGCTCATCAACGGCGCGGCAGAGACCGTGATCGATGACGGCGGTGAAGTTGGACTCACCCCATTGGATCATTTTCTCCAGCGAGCGATGCTCGTCGCCGGCGCCGATGCGCTCGATCCGTCTGCGGACGCGGTTACGCTAATGACGCTGCACAACGCGAAAGGCCTCGAGTACCCCGTCGTCTTCTTGACGGGATTGGAGGATGGCTTGTTTCCGCTCTCTCAATCTTTTGACGATCCACCGAAGCTGGAAGAGGAACGTCGGTTGTTCTACGTTGGCATCACGCGCGCGCAAGAGAAACTTTATCTCTCTTTTACCGAGATGCGGCGGAGAAATGGCGAGCTCCTGCCGTCGATAAAATCCCGGTTTCTGCGCGAGATCGAATCCGTGCAGCTGGAAGAGAGGAAGACCCTCAGGGTGAGTGCCATGGGCCGCGGCTCTTCGACGCGTGGCGAAGGGTTTCGCTCCGGCGCTTATCCGGCTCGTCGTACGCACGAAGTACCATCGTGGAGAAAACCGGCGATCAGCGAAGCGGACGTTTCACAGGATGAGCCCCGGTACGTCAAGGGCGAGCGAGTGAAGCACAAACTATTTGGCGAGGGTTCAATCGCCGAATTGTCGGGCGTCGGACGCGAGGTGAAAGCTGTGATTGATTTCGATGACGAAAATGTCGGCAGGAAAACGATCAAGCTGGCGTACACCACACTGGAACGAGGCCAGGAATAATGGCTGTCACTGCGGAAGACCTTCGTCGCGTCGCTCAGCTCGCTCGCCTCGGCATAGACGGGGCGCGTGTCGACGAATTGACCCGCGAGCTGAGCTCGATTCTCTCCCACATGGAGGTGTTGTCACGGGTCGACACTTCTACCGTTCCAACAACGGCTGGTGTCGGCGCGGGGGGAACGCCGCTCCGTCCGGACTCCACGGTGCCTTGCGCAATTATGCCGCAGATCGCGGCAATCGCGCCCGTGATGCGCGAAGGTTTTTTTATCGTGCCTCGACTTGCGACTCATGAGGATTCGCTCGAGAGCGAAGCTTGAGTCTCGATAATTACCTGGAGCTCACCGCGGCGCAAATCTCCTCGCGCGTGCGCGCGGGAGAGGTCGCGGCCGTGGATGCCGTCCGAGCCTCCTTCGAGCTCGCAACTAAGGTCGGCGCCGGCCCCGATGAACTGAACATTGTCTTGTATTCCGACGAGGAAGCTTCGCTCGAAGAAGCCAGGAAACTCCACAAGGGTGTACAGACAGCCGCCGACGTCGGCGTGCTCGCAGGCGTTCCCGTCGCAATAAAAGACAATATTGCGTCACTCGGCTTGCCGACGACCTGCGCGTCGAAGATCCTCGAGGGTTACGTAAGCCCGTACGAGTCAACAGCGGTCACGCGACTGCGCGCGAATGGCGCCATCATCGTCGCCAAGACGAACATGGACGAATTTGCCATGGGGTCGTCCACCGAAAACAGCGCATTCGGGCCGACGAGAAATCCGATTGACGTTCGCTGCGTGCCCGGTGGCTCGTCAGGCGGCTCGGCAGCGGCAGTCGCCGCGGGCATCGTGCCAATTGCGCTTGGCTCCGAGACTGGCGGATCCGTTCGTCAGCCGGCCGCGTTCTGCGGCGTCGTCGGCGTCAAACCGACCTACGGGCGAGTGAGCCGATATGGGCTCGTTGCGTTCGCGTCGTCCTTCGATCAGATCGGCGTGATCGGTCGCACCGTCGATGATGCGGCGCTGGGACTCGAAACGATTGCCGGATTCGACACAATGGATTCGACGAGCTCGGATGCCGATGTGCCCATCTATCGCCTGTCGGCTCTGGGTAAACCCGCCAGCGACGCGCGCGACCCAAACACCGAAGCAATGCGCATCGGCAGAAGTCCCGTTCCTTTGCCCCCGCCGCCTACCCAAGAGACTTTGAAGGGTGTTGTGATTGGGAAACCGCGGGAGTATTTCCCGGACACACTGAACGGAAGCATAAGGGATCTCTGCGAGCGAGCGCTCGATCGGCTCCGCTGGATGGGCGCGACGGTGCGAGACATCTCACTTCCGCAGTCACCGCTGGCGATTCCAGTGTATTACATCCTCGCGCCCGCCGAAGCTTCCTCGAACCTGGCCCGATTCGATGGAGTACGGTATGGGTTACGCGTCGATGCCGGTGCCGGCCTTCAGCCGATGTATGAGGCGACGCGTTCGGAGGGTTTCGGCCGCGAGGTTACCCGGCGCATCCTGCTCGGCACCTATGTGTTATCGGCTGGCTACTACGATGCCTACTACAAAAAGGCTCAGTCGGTACGAACGCTGATCGCTGACGATTTCCGCGCGGTGTTCACTGGCGGAGTAGACGCGATCTTCACGCCGACCACGCCGAACACCGCCTTCCCGATTGGTTCCATCAGTGATCCGTACGAGATGTACCTCAACGACATTTTCACGGTGACCGCGAACCTGGCCGGCGTGCCGGCGATCTCGGTACCAATCGGACGCGTGCGCAAATTACCCGTGGGCGGACAAATCATGACCGCCCACTTCGACGAGTATTCGATGTTCCGCGTCGCCTATGCGCTCGAGGCGGCGCTCGGGAAGGAGGCGCACGAGTGACGGAAGAACGCTACGAAATGGTCGTCGGCCTCGAGGTGCATGTGCAGCTCAAGACCCGGACCAAGGCGTTTTGCGGTTGTTCCACTGACTTCGGTGCGCCGCCCAATGTTAATACCTGTCCCGTTTGCCTTGCGCTTCCAGGTGCACTCCCCGTGCTGAACGAGCACGCGGTGGAATTGGCGGTACGCGCCGCGCTGGGCCTCGGCTGCTCGGTGAACCCGATCTCCGTATTTGCGCGAAAGAATTATTTCTATCCCGACCTTCCCAAGGGATACCAGATTTCGCAGTTCGATCAGCCCCTCGCGACGGGGGGCGCAGTGGTCATCGGGAAGACGGCGAAGGGTACCGACATCCAAATAGGTATCACGCGACTTCATATGGAAGAAGACGCGGGAAAATCAATCCACGACCGCTTCTCCGGAGAGACCGCGATCGACCTCAATCGTGCGGGTGTCCCCTTGATAGAGATCGTGAGCGAGCCGGACATCCGGAGCGCCGAGGATGCTGGTGCCTATCTCCGCACGCTGAAACAGATTCTTCAGTACCTCGATGTCAGCGACGTGAGCATGGAAGAGGGAAGTCTGCGCGTCGATGCCAACATCAGTGTTCGCCCGCCGGGTCAAGTCAAGCTCGGCACGAAAACCGAAGTCAAGAACATGAACTCCTTCTCGGCCGTCGAGAGGGCGCTCGAATCCGAGTTTGCGCGTCAGTGCGGGTTGCTTGATTCGGGCGGTAAAGTCGAGCAGCAGACGCTTCTCTGGGATGGTGCACGGGAGACAGTTCGGCCAAGTCGCACCAAGGAGGGAAGCCATGACTACCGATATTTCCCCGAGCCTGATTTGCGTCCGCTGATGCTGGATGCAAAATGGGTCAGCCAGCTGCAGAAGGATCTGCCGGAGCTGCCCGAGCAGCGGAAGCAACGGCTCGTCCAGGAGTATGGACTGACGGCGATCGAAGTGGAACAGCTCACATCGCACCCGGACCTGGCAGCTTACTACGAGGCAGTGGCTCGCGCGTCGAACGATGGGAAGGGCGCATACAACTGGGTAATGGGCGAGGTGCAAGCGACGCTCCGCGCCTCGGGCGACGACATCGCTCATTTTCGGGTGCGCCCCGCCGATCTCGCGCAGTTACTCAATCTCGTGCGCGACGGAACCGTCAGTCACACCGCCGCGAAGCGAGTCTTTGCCGGGATGGTCGAGACCGGCAAGCCTGCCGCCCAGATCGCAGCCGATGAAGGTCTGGTTCAGGTTGGAGACGAAGGTGCGATCGCGACCTGGGTCGAAGAGGTCTTAACCGAGCATCCCGATGAAGCGAAACGGTTCCTTGCGGGAGAGAAAAAGCTTCAGGGAGTACTGGTCGGCTTCGTCATGAAGAAATCAAAGGGCCGCGCAGACCCGAAGCGTGTCAATCAGCTGCTTTCGGCACGCGCGGGATAGAGCGGCTCCGGCAGCTTCACCGCGTACTGTAGCTTCGTCGGCGGCATTCCAAAATGATGCTGCGCCTGTTCCAGCACGTGCTCTTCACCGCCGCGCCGGAGTGCCGCTCGACGAACTTTTTTGGCCTCGCGAAGCGCGACATCCCCGGCTGGGTCGAGTTTGTAGGGCTCGGCGTGGTCGAGGCGGGTTATCAGGTCGATGATGTAGTCGAAGGCGCGGACCATGTAACCGCCGACTTCGCGATCACTCAGGTCCCAGCGACTCTTCTCTTCTACGAGATGGAAAATGCGCTGCCACGACTCGGTATCGGCAACGTACACCATGCCGCGGAATATTCGCCGATTGGTCGGCGTGCTGAAGATCGTCGGGCTGAGAATGCGGTCGAGATGCTCGTCGGAATGCGTGTGATCCCGCAGAATCAGCTGCTTCGCAGTGCGGCTGAATCGTTCACCGATATGTGTGTCGAAGCGGCTTTCCCAATAGCTGTGGCCCAGCGCCGCTGTGGACGATGTGATCGCGAGCTGGTGGGGCACGAAGTAATTGTGCGCCACGGAGTCTGCGGCGAGATGGGCGAGATAGCCAAATGCGAACGCGCGAAGCGGCTCTGAGTCGGCGTTGTCGTGGATTTCGAACCCCACGTTCCAGGAATGACAATGTCTGCCGGCAGCCGCATACTTCTTGGCGATGCTCGTATCCGCAGCGATGGACCCGTAAAGGAAGTCGTACGGGAATGCGGCCAGCAGCTCAGCGATGCTCGACGGGAGAAGCGTGAGCGATCGCATCACGGCCTCTCCGAGGAAGATGTGGGTCCCCGGAGTCCACGCGTGCGCGACCTCGGGTGTGAGCATCAGCGCGAGCAGAACGGCCAGTGCCAGGCCACCGGCCGAAGCTGCGCGCGGCGCCGCGCGCCACATCGCCAGACCTAGATCCCGATACGCTTGCGCTGCCGCCGAACAGCCTTGCGGAGATCGTTGAGCTCGTCTTTTACGACACTGTTGATAGTGTCCCGCGCGGTGTCCACGTAATCGCGGACCTGCTCCACGACTTCGTCGACGGGAATGCGATCGACCAGTTCCTCGCCGCGCTCAAAGGCAGTGCGAAAACCGCGCTTCGCCCGTGGACCGGCCCAGCGCGCGCCTTCCGCTGCCCGACTTCCCGCCCAACGCGCACCCTCAAGTCCGCGGCTTCCAGCCCACTTGGCGCCTTCGAGACCCGCCATACCTGCCAGGGCGGCACCACGTCCCGCATAGCGTACGAGCGGTCCCACTGGGCGACGGCCCGACGGACCCCGCCTCAATAGTAAAGTGATTCCGGCGCCAACGGCGGCACCAATGAGCGCCGCGGTCAGGAGATCGTATTGTTGCTCACGCTCCTCGTCCACTTCCGTTTCTTGGTCGGACGCGAGGGCGCGGTTTCTCCCAATCGTCGGCTCGGCTTTCGTCGAAGTCCCCATCGAACAAATCCTCCTGGTCAAATGCCTGGTTTATTCCGGTCTGCACGCCGCGGATCGTCGCAGCGGTTGTGACGAACGCCGACTCCGCTTCCTCCTGTACGACGTCGAGAAGCGCGTTCAGCTCCCGCATGCGGCTCTCGGCCCCGGCTACGGCATCCTGCAGGCGTTGATTGACCGCGGCAACGCCCTGACTGACCTGCTGCACGTCGACACGAATGGATGTCGTGATGTAGTCGATGTTGTCTGCGATCGAGCTCGCGTGTCGCATCAACGGATTTATGTCGCCGTAAATCTTGTCGAGCATGTCGCTGACTTTCTTGTAGCTCTTTCTGAAATTCCACGCCGCGGGGATGAGGGCCGCCGAAAGAACGATCACGGTGATCGTCATCACGCCGCTTGCGGTGCTGGTCACCTTCTCCCAGGCGCCCGGCTCTGCCACGATCTGTTTCGTGTAGAGTGTATCGGGAAACGCGCTAGCAGCCTGCTGGAGTAGCTGGGCGCCCGCAATCATCCATCCTGACATGCGCGCTCAAGTGTGCAAGTGAGGGGCCAGTTGCAGAGTAGTTTCTCGCAACGGTACAAAGAGTGCTCACTGCAATATATTTTCGCAACACGCCCTGCGTCACAGTCCGCCGTCCTTCAGGAGAAAAATGCCCGCAGTACAGTTCGTGGTAGAGGGAGGAAGAACTCTCAGCGGCTCGATTCGTCCCTCCGGAAACAAAAACGCGGCACTCCCGATCGTTGCGGCTGCGCTGATCTCGGAGAAGCCCGTACATCTGGAGAACGTTCCGCGCATCCGGGACATTGAGACGTTGGTCGAGCTGATTCGGTCCGTCGGAGCGTCCATGGAGTGGGTGGGGCAGAACTCCCTCGACATCCACGCGAAGGAACTCAGACCGGCAGACCTCAATCCAACGCTGTGCGCAAAGATCAGGGCGTCGATCCTCCTGGCCGCGCCGCTCCTCGCGCGGTGCGGACAAGTGACGCTTCCGCCGCCGGGCGGCGACGTCATCGGGCGCCGCCGTCTCGACACCCATTTCCTCGCTCTCGAGCAGCTCGGCGCCGAGTTCACCCACGGCAAGATGATCGAGATGCGGGTGAACGGTTTCCGTGGCGCTGACGTTTTTCTCGACGAGCCTAGCGTGACCGCGACGGAGAACGCTCTCGTGGCGGCGTCGGCGGCTACCGGGACGACCATATTGCGGAACGCGGCCAGCGAGCCCCACGTACAGGACCTGGCGCATTTCCTCATCGCCCTGGGTGCGCAGATCGAAGGCGTCGGCACCAATACGATGACGATTACCGGCGGTCGCCAGCTCGGCACCAAAACGGTGACCCATCGCATCGGGCCGGATCACATCGAGGTTGGATCGTTCATCGGCCTGGCCGCGGTCACGCGTTCGGAGCTGAGAATCGAGAACGCCGGCATAGAACATCTACGTTCCACGCGGATGGGATTCTCGCGACTGGGAATCGAATGCGTAGAGGACGGGCCAGACCTGATTGTGCCGGCCAAACAGTCCCGCCAGATCCAGTCGGACATGGGTGGTCACGTGCCCAAGCTCGAGGACCAACCGTGGCCCGCATTTCCTGCGGATACGATGTCGATTGCCATCGTCACGGCGACGCAGAGCGAGGGTATCATCCTGATGCACGAGAAAATGTTCGAGTCGCGAATGTTTTTCGTCGATAAGCTAGCGACCATGGGAGCCCGTATCGTCCTTTGTGATCCGCACCGCGCGCTCGTCCACGGGCCATCTCGGTTGCGGGGTGCATTCCTCGAGTCCCCGGACATCAGGGCGGGAATGGCAATGCTGCTCGCCGCTCTTTGCGCCGAGGGCACCAGCTTCATCAATAACGTCGGGCAAATCGAGCGAGGGTACGAGCGCATCGACGAGCGGCTAAACGCACTCGGCGCCCAGATCACGCGTGTCGACGATCGACGCCACTAGTCGTGGATGAGGTACCGAAAGAAGTAATTCCGGATTTCGAGAGCTGGGGCATCAGCGCGTTCACGACCACGCGCGAGGCCGGCACATTCGGGCTCACGAGTACCGAGCCAGTCGGTGAGGTGATGGGCAGGTGGAGCGCTCTGCAGCGCGAACTGTGGGAGCGCGCCAGAAGGCTGGTCTCCATTAGACAGGTGCACGGGACGCGCGTGCTCGTCCACACCGGCGGTTGGGAGGGATGGCTTCGTGCCGGAGAAGAGGCAGACGGCCATATCGCCGCCGAGAAGGGAATAGCGTTGGCTGTGGGAATCGCAGATTGCGTCCCGGTGTTCATCGCTCACCCTTCCGGTATAGTTGCACTGCTTCACTCTGGATGGCGAGGGACAGCGGCCCGAATTACGACCGAGGCGATCGCGGCTCTCGCGCGCTACGGCCTGGCCCCGGACGAGCTCGCCATACATCTCGGTCCGGCGATTTGCGGGCGTTGCTATGAGGTGAGCGCCGAGGTGCGCGAGCAGCTCACCGGTCAACCCGCGACCCGCGCGGGAAATGTGGATCTCAGGTCGCTGATCGCCGAGCATGCGGCCGAGATGGGCGTCCAGAAAATCACCGTAAGCTCGTCATGCACCCGTTGTGACAACGACCGGTTTTTTTCCCACCGCGCCGGAGACGCCGGTCGTCAGATCGGCGTAATACTCGCCGGCGGAGCTTAGTCGCGGCTAGTCTATGCTGAGGCGCCACGCCCCGTGCGCCTTCGTCCGCGAAACAACCAACGTTCACGTAGCCAGACGCGCGCAGCAACCAAACTTCATTGCAGTCAGAAATTCTTTGGTCAGAGTGGCCAGAGCCCCCCGGCGCGTAGCTTGACTCACCCCACCACCCTTTCTACATTGTATAGGGCGTTCAACTCGGCGGCCAACACTGATGTGGGGATCCCCCCACATTTTTTTGTCCTCAGAATGGACCTCGAAGCAAGATGAACGGAACGCTGGAAGACATTGTGGCAGCGGAAATTAAGCCACTTGGCCTTGAGCTTTTCGAGCTGAAGCTTGGTGGGAGCAAGGGACGGCCGGTACTCGACGTTCGGATCGAGCGCGAGGACGGTCAAACGGTGACGGTGGAAAATTGCGCGGCAGCTTCGCGCGCAATCGAAGCCAGGTTGGACGAAGAGGATTTCGGTGGGAAGCGCTACGTCCTGGAAGTTTCGTCACCGGGAGTGGAGCGGCCCCTCAGGAATGCAAAGGATTGGCGGCGATTCGTCGGTAGCGATGTCGTCGTTACGGCAAATGCTCCGGGCGATCCAGCCGGGCGCAGAACCGATGAGGTCAAAATCGTCGGCGTCGAGGGAAACGAGCACGAAGAAATCGCAATAGTGCAAGACGAGCGCGGCAGGGAGCGGCGCTTTCCGCTCTCCGCGGTTGAAAAAGCGCGGTTAGCGTTTCACTGGAAAAGGTAGAGGTACCGGACATGGCGGCTTCAGTAGAAATCCTGACAGCTATTCGCGAGCTGACGAACTCCAAGCAAATCGATCGAGCCGAGCTGCACGGGCTTCTCGAGGACGGAATCAACGCTGCGCTCGCCAAGAAGCATGGCCCCACGGTGCAGGCTGAGGTGGATATCGACGAGAACAAGGGCGCGATTCGGATCGTTCTGCTCAAGACCGTCGTCGAAGAGGTCACAGACCCGGCGAGCCAGATCTCGCTGGAGGAAGCCCGATTCGAGGATCCCGATTTTCAGATCGGCGACCAAATGGAGATCCCCGTCGATTTCGCCGAGTTCGGACGGACGGCCGTTCAGGCGGCAAAACAGCGAATCATCCAGCGCGTTCGCGAAGGCGAGCGCTCGAAGATCCGTGACGAGTTCTCCAGCAGGGTTGGAGATCTTTTGTCGGGCGAGGTTCAGCAGATCGAGCGCGGCAAGCTCGTCATCATGCTCAACAAGTTCCGCGAAGCCGAAGCGATCATACCGTATCGCGAACAGAATCACCGCGAGCACTTCCACCAGGGCGATCCACTGCGTGCCGTGCTCAAGCGCGTTGAGGAGACTCCAAAAGGTCCTCGACTCGTTTTGAGCCGAGCCGATGCATTGTTCGTTAAGGCGTTGTTCAAGCTCGAGGTGCCGGAAATCCAGCAGAATCTGGTAGAAATCCGCGCCAGCGCGCGCGAGGTTGGGAGCCGTACCAAGATCGCGGTCTTCTCCAGAGATGATTCGGTGGATCCGGTGGGCGCCTGCGTGGGACTCAAGGGTTCGCGGGTTCAGGCCGTGGTTAACGAGCTTGGCGGCGAGCGAATCGACATTGTACCGTGGTCGGCCGATCCAGAGCGCTTCGCAAAGCTTGCTTTGGCTCCAGCTCGAGTCGCGCGGGTTTTCAGCGATCCTGCGACCAAGACGATTCAGGCGATCGTCGACGAGGACCAGCTTTCGCTTGCGATCGGCCGGAACGGGCAGAACGTTCGACTTGCTTCAGAGCTCACCGAATGGAAGATCGAGCTCTACTCCAGCCGAGAGTGGATGGAACGTGGCACGGATCAACCGATATTTGCGCCGCTTCCGACTGACGAGCCCGTCTCGGGTGTCAATCCTCGCCTGGCGGACATCGAAGGGATGCAGCCAGCAACTGTTGCCGTTCTCGAAGAGGCTGGCTACAGAACGCTCGACGACATCATCGATCTCGAGCGCGAAGATTTTCTTCGACTCCCGGGAATCGCGCCTGAAGAAGCAGATCGGCTGATGGCCATCATCAACGAGTTGACGACTGATGAAGCTCCCGAGAGTGGAGAGGAGGCGGTCGCGAGCACGGCGGCGGATGCTGAAGCCGCCGGAGAGATGGGGTCTGAAGGCGGTGCGACCGCGGAAGCAGGAGCAAGCGGGGAAGGCACGAAGGAGTAACTGATGGCGACCGTCGACACGCGTAAGCTCCTCGGCCTGATTGGGCTTGGGGTGCGTGGCCGTGGGGCAGTCGTCGGCGTTCAGCAGGTCCGCGAAGCGGCACGGCGCGGCAAATTGCAACTTGCTATTGCGGCGCCGGACGCTTCGAGTAACAGTTTGGATAAAGTGTTGCCGCTGCTGCGGGCGCGGGGGATCGATGTACTCTCGGGACCGTTAGCGGCCGAATTGGGATCGGCGGTCGGACGTGACTCGACTGCCGTCGTGGGAATTGTGGACAGAGGTCTGGCGAAAGGGATACGGGCGCTCAGCCCGGTGCCGATGCCAGAGGGGCGTAAGGAGGAGTTGGGTTGAGCAAGCTTAGAGTACACGACCTGGCAGGCGAGTTCGGGGTTTCCAGTGACGAGGTTATCAACCTCCTTCGTCAAATGGACGTCCCTGTCCGCAGCCATCTCAGTCCATTGAGCGATGATCAGGTTGCTCGAATTCGCGCTCGTTGGGAGCGTGAAAAACGTGCACGCGTCGCCGCGCCAGCGACTGCCACGCGTCGTCGCCGTGGAACCACCGCCGCGCCGCCGCCCGAGCCGACACCAGAGGTCGCTGCGTCAACCGACGGAAGCGCCGTTCGACGTCGCCGCAGAGTCGCACCCGAACCAGCGGCCGAAGCGCCGCCAGTTGAAGCCGTTGTAGCGCCTGTCGCACCGCCGGTTCCAGCGCCGCCGCCGGTTTCATCACCCGCGCCGAGTACGGCTGCCGCATCTGCGGGAGACAGCGCCACGCTCGATCGCCCTCGTGCCACTCCTCCCGCGCCAGCCAGACCGCCCGCAGCGCCAGCTCAAAATCCGCCGGCTGCTCCATCTGCACCATACAGCAGCGATCGAGCAGATGGTCGAGAGCGCCAGCGTCCTCAACCCGTCGTGCCGGGCGCCCCTCGGCCGCGCCCGATCGCTACGGGTGCTCCGTACACTCCGCCACGCCCTGTCGCATCAGCAGCGCCCGGAGCTGGGACCGCGCCGCCTCGCCGAGAGGATCGTGGCGGATCGAGTCGGGGCGACGATCGCGGAGCCCGTCGCGGCAAAAAAGGGAAGCGCGGCGTCGATCAGGAAGCGGTGTCGGCGAACATCGGGAAGACGATGGCGTCCATGCGCGGTCCAATCCGTCGGGGTGGCGCGCGCCGCGCCGAAGATGGCAGCTATCGCGAAGAGCTCGCCGCACAGCGGCAGGCCGAGGTCGAGCGCGAAAAGAAAACGGTCCGCGTCAACGAGTTCATCACTGTCAGTGAGCTCGCGCAGATTCTGAAGGTTCCGGCTGTCCAAATCGTTGGATTTGCCTTCAAGAACCTCGGGCTCATGGTGACCATCAACCAGCGTCTTGATTTCGATCAGATCGAGCTGATCGCTGGCGAGTTTGGTTTCCAGGCCGTGAAGGAAGAGGAATACGCCGCAGATCTCAAGACGAGTCCGACGGCGGAGGATACCGCGGAGCAGCTGGAGTCGCGGCCGCCGGTCGTCACCATCATGGGTCACGTCGATCACGGAAAGACTTCGCTTCTCGACTACATCCGCAAAGCGAACGTCGTCGCCGGCGAATCTGGTGGAATCACCCAGCACATCGGCGCGTATCACGTCGATCTGCCAGGTGGTAAATCGATCACGTTCCTCGATACTCCGGGCCACGAGGCTTTTACGGCAATGCGGGCGCGCGGTGCGCAGGTCACCGACATCGTTGTACTGGTGGTCGCGGCCGACGACCAGGTGATGCCGCAAACCATCGAAGCCATCTCGCACGCAAAGAACGCCGGCGTTCCCATGATCGTCGCGATCAACAAGATCGACGTTCCAGGCGCAAATCCGATGAAGGTGAAACAGGATCTCCTGCAACATGGGGTGGTGCTTGAGGAATTCGGTGGCACCGTTCTCTCCAGCGAAGTATCTGCGAAGAAGGGAACGAACATCGATTCTCTCCTCGAGCAGATTCTGCTGCAGGCGGAAATTCTGGACCTCAAAGCGAACCCGAATCGAAGTGCACAGGGCGCGGTCATCGAAGCACAGCTCGATCCTGGAAAGGGTCCGGTCGCCACGGTGCTCGTCAGCAACGGCACTCTCCGTGTCGGCGACGACTTCATCTGCGGCATGTACTCCGGGCGCGTCCGCGCACTTCTAGACGAGCGCGGACGAAACGTGAAGGACGCAGGACCCGCGATCCCCGTGCAGATCCTGGGTATCGGGGGCGTTCCGATGGCGGGCGACCAGTTTGTCGTCGTCGAAGACGCGATGGAGTCGCGCGAGATCGCGCAGCGCCGTCAGCGTCTCGACCGCGAGGCGAAGAGCCGTCGCACGGCCAAAGGCGTGGTCTCGCTCGAGGACTTTATGTCCCAGACGGCGCCCGGTCAGGCTCGTACGCTCCGCATCGTGATCAAGGCGGACCAGGGCGGACCCGCCGAAGCATTGGCCGACGCACTCGCGCAACTCTCGAACGAGGAGGTGTCAGTCGAGGTCATCCATCGCGGCGTCGGTGCGATCACCGAGAGCGACATCCTTCTGGCACGCGCTTCCGGAGCGATCATCGTCGGTTTCCACGTGCGTCCGGATAACAACGCACGTTCGGCGGCTGAGCGTGAAGGCGTGGAGATCAAGCTCTACAAGATCATCTACGAAGCAGTCGAGGACGTCCGGGCTGCGCTCGAAGGCATGCTGCGTCCGGAAGAGCGCGAAGTGGTCCTCGGAGAAGCCGAGGTTCGCGATCTCTTCAAGGTGCCAAAAATGGGAGTCATCGCCGGTTGCTCGGTTCGAAGTGGCGTTATCAATCGGCAAGGGCGGGTGCGAGTCATCAGGGACGGCAGCGAGGTCTACGATGGCAACATTGCATCGCTGCGTCGGTTCAAGGATGATGTGAAGGAAGTGCGCGAAGGATTCGAGTGCGGTATCGGTGTCGAAAACTTCAACGACATCAAAGTTGGGGATGTGCTCGAATGCTACCGCAAGGAGCAGGTTGCGCGCACTCTTACCTCAGCCGCCGGCGCGTCTGCGTAATACACGTCGAGCGGACCGCGTCGCCGAAGCGGTCCGCGTCGAGGTCGCTACCTTCCTCACTGAATCGGCAAAGGATCCGCGCATCGTCGGGTTCGTTACGGTGACGGGCGTCGACGTCAGTCCCGACCTGCGCCACGCGCGCGTCTACGTTAGCGTGCTCGGAAGTGATTCCGAGAAGCAGGCGACCTTCGATGGCCTCGACAGCGTCGCGTCGCACCTCCGTTCGCGCGTCGCGCGCGAGCTGCGCCTGCGAGTCGCGCCGGAGATCCAGTTCAAGGAAGACGACACCATCGCTCGTGCCGCGCGGATCGAGTCGTTGCTCGCGGACGTCAAGCGACAGGACGCGACGGCTGCGCGGGGAAGAAAAGACGACTGAACGCTCCGCCGACGCAGGAAAGTCCAGCGTAGAAGGCTTGCTCCTCGTCGACAAGCCAGCCGGTATGACGTCCCACGACGTCGTGCAGCAGGTCCGACGCATTTATGGCGAACGCAGCATCGGTCACTTGGGCACACTCGATCCTTTTGCGACTGGTCTGCTCATACTGCTCCTCGGCCGCGCGACGCGCCTCGCCAATTTTTTGAACGTCGAGCCGAAGGTGTACGAGGCGATCATTCGATTTGGGAGCGAAACTGACACCGACGACGCCACGGGATCGGTAATCCGCACTGCACCGGCACCCTCGATGGAGTCAGTTCACGCCGCCATTGATTCGCTGACCGGGCTGATTTCGCAGGTTCCGCCGGCTTACTCGGCGAAGAGCGTCGACGGCACACGCGCCTACGATGCCGCGCGCAGGGGCGAACCACTCGAGCTCGTGCCAGTGCAGGTCCGCGTGGACAGTTGGCAGCTGGGCGCCATCCACGACGACTCCCTGCGCGCCATAATTACCTGTGGACCAGGGACCTATGTCCGCGCCCTCGCTCGCGACCTCGGCCGCCTGACATCTTCGGCGGCGCATCTCAGCGCGCTCCGACGCATTCGCATCGGAGATTTCGACGTGGGTGACGCGACTTCGCTCGCGGCGCTTGCGGCCTCGCCGGCCCCGCTTCGACAGCTACGAGTAATTGCCGATGCGTGACGTTCGACGCGACGGGGACGGTTCGGGGCTTCCCCCCTACGTCAAGGCGACGGTAATAACGGTCGGGACCTTCGACGGCGTCCACCTTGGGCATCGCGACGTCATCGAGCGCCTCGTCGCTCGGGCGCGGCTGCTCAAAGTACCCAGCGTGCTGGTGACGTTCGAACCGCACCCGCTTCAAATCGTTAACCCCTCGGCGGCGCCGCTCGTGCTGACTTCGCACGACGAAAAGCTGGAAGTTCTCGCCGAGACAGGAATCGATTACATGGCCGTTGTTCCGTTCACGACGGAGCTGTCTGCCTTCTCTGCCGAGGAATTCGTGGAACTAGTGCTCCGAAAGCGCTTCCGAATGAACGAGTTGCTTATTGGCTACGATCACGGCTTCGGTCGGCAGCGTGCCGGAAATGTCGACGTACTGCGAACTCTCGGTGAACGGGACGGATTCAAAGTAGATGTCGTCGCGCCGGTTTCGACGCCCGACGGCCATTCGGTATCCTCCACCTCGATTAGAAGAGCCGTGGCTGGCGGCGACCTCGACCGTGCGCGCGCGGCACTTGGACGACTTTACTCGGTAAGTGGGCGCGTCGTGCCCGGTGACCAGCGCGGACGCACGATAGGGTTTCCGACCATCAATCTCGGCCCGCCACCGCCGCGGAAGCTTCTGCCCCCCGAAGGTGTATATGCGGTACGAGTGCAGACGGCGGGCGGACCTGTCGGAGGGATGATGAATCTCGGTCCTCGCCCGACTTTCGGCGATACACAGACATCGCTCGAAGCGCATTTGTTCGATACGACGGGAGATTTCTACGGCGCGAATGTACGGGTGGATTTTGTTTCGCGGCTGCGTGAAACGCGGAAATTCGCCTCCGCGGAGCAACTGCGTGCGCAGTTGCGGTTCGATGAGCGCGACGCCAGAAACGCGTTGACTCTCCTTGATTCTTCCGGTAACCTTAAAGGCTAGTTTCGAAGTGCAACTTTCTCCCTTTTAGCAGTATGAATCTGAAGTATCGTCTCCTGTGCATAGCTGCGCTGGTTGCTGGTTCAATCTGGGCTCTTTTTCCGCGCACGGTCGTCGAGCGGGTCAAGCGCGACGGCGCATTCGTCTACGACACCGTCCGACGCGTGCCTCTCAAGAAAGGGCTGGATCTCCAAGGCGGGATGTATCTGGCGCTCGAGGTCGATGAATCGAAGGGCCCCGTAGCGGACAAGGGCAAGGCCATCGACAATGCGCTCAAGGTCGTGCGTAACCGCATCGACGAGTTTGGAGTCTCCGAGCCCGTTGTTCAAAAAGCTGGTAACGAGCGGATCATCGTTGAGCTCCCCGGTATCGACGACCGACAGCGAGCGCAGGATGTTGTGCAGAAGTCCGCCTTCCTCGAGTTCCAGATTACCGACAAGACCCAAGCCCTGGAAAAGGCTCTTCCACGACTGGACGCAGCCCTGAAGGACAAGAAAATCGCGGTGGCGTCTACCGCCGGCACCGGCAAGACCGATACGACGAGCGCAGGTTTGCAGTCCTTGTTCACCGCAGACACATCCAAGAAGGCAGATTCGTCGAAGACCGACAGCGCGAAGGCGGCGGCCGCGACGACCGGCGGTCCTGGAGCCTTCTCGAAGCTCGTTCAGCAAGGTCAGATGCCGGGTGAATATTACGTAGCGCAGTCGGACGTCCCCACGCTCTCACAGTATCTGACACTCCCCGACGTAGAGGCCGCTCTGCCTCCGGGCAAAGTGCTGCGCTGGAGCAGTGATACAGTCTCGCTCGGCAACCGCGCCTATCGCGCACTGTATGTGCTCGATGCCAAGCCAATTATAACCGGCGAATATCTCACGGACGCCAAGCCCAACACATCGCCGACCGAAGGCAATCTCGTGCAGTTCACGATGAACAACGAAGGCGCACGGCGCTTCCGCGCGGAAACGGCTCGGCACGTTGGTGATTTCATGGCGATAGTTCTCGACCAGCGCGTTATGGGGCGGCCTCCCGTGATTCAGAGTGCGATTGGTGCAAACGGTCAGATCACGATGGGCGGCAAGGATCTCCAGGCAGCTCAGGACCTCGCGCTAGTGCTACGTGCGGGTTCACTGCCAGTGCCTCTCAAGGTTGTGGACATCCGGGAAATCGGAGCAAGCCTGGGGCAGGATTCCATTCATAAAGGAATCACGGCGGGTGTCATCGCCGTTCTGCTTGTCATCGTGATAATGCTTGGCTACTACCGCTTCTCGGGTCTGCTCGCGGTCGCCGGACTGGCGCTGTACATCCTCTACACTCTCGCCGCTTTGGCGGGTTTCAGTGCCGTGCTCACCCTCCCCGGACTTGCCGGCTTCGTTTTGTCGATCGGAATTGCAGTGGACGCCAACGTGCTGATCTTCGAACGAATCCGTGAAGAATTAGTGCACGGCAAGACCGTGCGAACCGCCATCGACGAAGGCTTCCGCCACGCCATGAGCGCCATCGTCGATTCGAACGTCTCCACCGCGCTCACCGCGGCCGTTCTTTATCAGTATGGAACTGGTCCGGTGCGCGGATTTGCCGTGACTCTCCTGGCGGGTATTGCGGCGTCGATGGTTACCTCGATCTTCGTCGTGCGCACCTTCTACATGATCTGGCTCGGTCGCACTCGCGACTCCCAGGCAACGCTGAGCATTTAATGTTTCGAATCCTTCACGACACGAACTACGATTTCATCCGCTGGTGGAAGGTGATGGCGGTGATCACCATCGTCTTCATCCTCCTGGGTCTCGGCTCCCTGGCCGTCAAGCCGCCCAACTACAGCATTGAGTTCACCGGCGGTACACTCATGCAGCTCGAATTCGCGAAGCCGCCGGACGTCGGTGTGATTCGCGCAACGCTCGATCAGGCGAATATCCCGGGCGCTGAGATCCAGCAATTCGGCACAAACCGCGAGTTCACGGTCCGCGCGCAGAACGCGGCCGAGGTGGCTGCTCAGGCAAACGGTGCTTCGACGATCGCGGATCGCATCGAACAGGTTCTCAAACAGAAGTTCGGCGCCGACGGCGTGCGACGCATTCGCACTGAAGCCGTCGGTCCGCGTGTAGGAAGCGAGCTTCGCCGCGGGGCCATTATCGCCATACTCCTGTCGTTCCTGATAACGCTTGTCTATCTCTCGATCCGGTTCGAGTGGCGGTTTGCGACGGCGGCGGTCATAGCAACCAGTCACGACGTCTTCACAACCATCGCCTTTCTCAAGCTGATGCATCTTGAGATCTCGCTGACCGTAGTCGCTGGACTGCTCACTGTCCTCGGTTATTCCCTCAACGACACCATCATCATTTTCGATCGCGTGCGCGAGGATTTGCGAAAGGGAAGAAAGGAGACGTTCTACGATACTCTGAACCGGGCGATCAACGAAACGCTTCCTCGCTCCGTGCTAACCCACGCTACCGCTTTTGCTGCGACGCTGGCGCTACTCATTTTTGCTGGAGAGATTATCCGTCCGTTCGCGTGGGTAATGGCGTTCGGTATCGTGACCGGAACTTTCAGCTCGATTTACGTAGCCTCACCGGTTCTCCTTTGGATCGAACGCAAATGGCCACGCAAGACGGACGCGCGCCGGTCTTCATCGACAGCCACGCCCACCTCGCGGACCCGGCGTTCGCCGGCGACCGCGACGAGGTAATTTCCCGCGCCCGCGACGCGGGCGCGGCGGCCATAGTCTGCATCGGGGAATCGCTTGCAGCTGGCGCTGACGCCGCGACCTATGCTGCGGAGAATCCGGGTTTTGTCTTCGCAACGGCGGGCGTCCACCCGCACGACGCCTCTGCATTCGATACGCGAAGAGACCTGCCCAAACTCGCTGCGCTGTTGCGAGCTGGCGCCGTCGCGATCGGCGAGTGCGGCCTCGATTATCATTATGACAACTCGCCGCGCGAGGTGCAGCGGGAGGTTTTTTCCGCCCAGGTCGCGCTCGCGGCGGAAGTAAATCTCCCACTCGTCGTCCACACCCGCGATGCCGAAGACGATACCCGCACCATTTTGAGGGAAGCCCGCACCGCTGGTGTGTCTGGAGTCCTCCACTGTTACACCGGCAGTCACGCGCTCGCCGAGTTCGCTATCGACGCCGGGTGGTACATCTCATTCAGCGGAATTGTCACCTTCAAGAAATGGTCTGACGACGATCTCATCCGGCTCGTCCCCACCGAACGTTTGTTGGTCGAATCCGACGCGCCTTACCTGGCGCCGGCGCCAAATCGCGGCAAGCGCAATGAGCCAGCGTGGGTACGGCATACGCTCGAGAAGGTCGCGTCCGTGCGCGGGGCGGATGCGGTCGACCTTGGCGCCGCGACTTCTGCGAACGCAGAACGTCTATTTGGTCTGGCCTTTGACGCGGCCTAGCGAGTAACATTCGCGTTCATCCACGCGTTAGCTGCTTTTGCGCACCATCGATTGGAGCTTGTAATGGCACTGAAGCAAATCAGCACTGGCAAAGCGCCGTCAGCTATCGGCCCGTATTCGCAGGGAATTGTCGCGGGCGGTGTCTTGTACACGGCGGGCCAGATTGCCCTCGACCCTGCGAGCGGAAAGATCGTCGAAGGCGGTATTGTCGAGCAGACGGATCGCGTGATGCAGAACCTCCAGGAAGTTTTGAAGGAGGCGGGAGCTTCGTGGGCCGACGTCGTCAAGACCACGGTATACCTGCACGATCTGGCGCATTTTCCAACGGTCAATGAGATCTACGGTCGCTGGCTCGACGGCTCGCGGCCAGCCCGCTCTACGGTGCAGGTCTCGGGCTTGCCACGAGGCGCACTGGTTGAAATCGACGCCGTAGCGGTCGTCGGTTCCAGGTAGAACTCTACCTGTTGATGAGTACCTCGAGAACGCGCGAAGAGCTCTTCCGGCTCACCGAATTCGCGCGGTGCGCGGGTTGAGCGTCCAAAATGGGTCCGGGTGACCTGTCCCGCGCGCTGGCCGCGCTTCCTGTACAGAGCGATCCGCGATTGTTGGTCGGCCGAGAGACCTTCGACGACGCGGGGATCTTTCGCATGTCCGACGATCTGGCGCTCGTGCAGACTGTCGACTTCTTCGCGCCAATTGTCGATGACCCTTACGACTTTGGGCAAATTGCTGCAGCCAACGCGCTGTCCGACGTCTACGCGATGGGCGGTCAGCCACTCACCGCGCTTAACATCGTCGCATTTCCAACGAATGATCTCCCACTCGAGGTACTCGGCCAAATCCTTGCCGGCGGTCAGGACAAGGTTCACGAGGCCGGCGCGCTCATATTGGGCGGTCACACAATAGTAGATCCCGAGCTCAAATACGGGCTGTCGGTAACCGGTCGTGCCCATCCCGATTTCTTGCTCACGAATGCCGGAGCCCTCGTGGGAGAAAAGCTGATTCTCACGAAGCCCATTGGAAACGGAATTCTCGCGACCGCGGCGAAGCGGGGGCAGCTGTCGCACGACGCTCAGCAACCGATGCTGCGTGCAATGAAGACCTTGAACGGACCGGCCTCGCGCGCGGCTCTCGCGCTTGGCGTCCGGTGTGCAACTGATATCACCGGCTTCGGACTTCTAGGCCATATGTCGCACATCGCACGGGCGAGCAACCTGAGCCTCCGCCTGGATCATGGAGCGGTTCCAATTTTACCTGGGGTGAGAGACGCCGTACGCGCGGGATTCACGACCGATGGCGCGAAGAGGAATGCGGAGTACTTGCGCGAGCTCGTCAACTGGAACGCCATTTCGGAAGAGGACGGCGCGATCCTCACGGATCCGCAGACGTCAGGAGGGCTGCTGCTCAGTATCAAGGCCGGTCGCGTTGGCGACTATCTTTCACGTGTCGAGGGGTCTGTGGTTATCGGAGAGGTCATCGCGCGTGGAGAGTTCGCCATCGAAGTCGGATGATGGAAATGGGGGTGGATGGGGCCTGGTGGCTTCCGTGATCTTCAAAATCACTGCGACCTTACTCAGTGAGGCCGGGTGGGTTCGATTCCCACACTCTCCCGCCACGTACTCGACCGTGATAATTGCGGGGCTCCTCGCGGTAATGCCGGGGAGAGCTGCATCGCAGCAGCGTGACAGCGCTCGCGCCGGGCTGCCGTCTCGACAATCGACGACGAAAC
>DATAHM010000134.1:0-5212 GCA_036263215.1 Gemmatimonadaceae bacterium | reverse complement strand
CGCGCGTGAGATTATCCGGGAGCCCCGCATTCTACGCGCGGTCAATCCGTGGTATGCGCTCAGCTTCTTCGGCTTGCACGGCCGTCACTCATTCGTAGTGCTTGGCGCAGTAGTTCTCGCGGTGACTGGTGCAGAAGCGCTGTACGCGGACATGGGACACTTCGGCAAACGCTCAATCCGCCTTGCGTGGTTCGGTTTGGTATTGCCCAGTCTGATTCTGAATTACTTCGGACAGGGCGGGATCATTCTCTATGATCCATCTTCCGCTGCGAACCCGTTCTATCTGCTCGCTCCACGGATTCTTTTGTATCCCCTGATCGCGCTGGCGACGATGGCGGCGATCATCGCGTCCCAGGCGATGATTTCGGGCGCGTTCTCTCTTACTCAGCAATGCGTTCAGCTTGGCTACAGTCCCAGAGTGACCATCGTCCATACATCGAAACAGGAGGCGGGCCAGATCTACATCCCGGAGGTCAATCACGCGCTGATGATAGGATGTCTCCTCGTAGTAGTCGGGTTCCGATCATCGACGGCATTGGGCGCCGCGTACGGAATTGCCGTCACCGGAACTTTCCTCATGACGACGTGCCTGATGTATGTCGTCGCACGGACGTGGTGGGGCTGGAGCAGATTGCGCACAATTGCGCTCGTCGGACCTTTCCTCATCATCGACGGAGCGTTTTTCGGCGCCAACGTTCTCAAATTTCGGGATGGCGGGTGGGTCCCCATCACGATCGCTTTCATGATCTTCGTTCTGATGACGACGTGGAGCCGAGGCCGCGATATCGTTCAGGATCTGCTGCGGCGCGGGATGTTGCCCATCGACATGCTCCTCGCGGATATCGAGAACAGGAAGACGGTCCGCGTTCCCGGACTCGCGGTATTTATGACGCGCGAAGCCGAGGGTGCTCCAGTGGTGCTACTGCACCACCTGAAACACAACAAGGTCCTCCACGAACAGGTCGTGCTGCTCTCAATTCTGTCGGAAGAAGTTCCCGAGATCCCGGACAAAGAGCGCATTACAATCAAGAAGCTTTCGCACGGATTCTATCGGATCACGGCGCGCTATGGTTTTATGGAGAGCACGAACGTTCCCGCGATTCTGGCGCGAGCGCGGGAGGCAGGAATCGACGCCAAGCCGCTTGATACGACCTACTATCTCGGTCGTGAGCAGCTGATACCGACGGGAACGACTCCGCTCTGGAGTTGGCGTAAGAAGCTTTTTGTTTTCATGTCGCGCAACTCGCGCTCGGCCACCGCGTTTTACGGCATCCCGCCAAATCGAGTCGTCGAGCTCGGCGCGCAACTGGAGTTCTAAGGCTGCGAGCTTTTTTGAAGCTAGACTCGGAAAATCAGTTGGGCGGCGAGTGCGTCACTCCAATCCACGCGCGCGCAACTTTTCGATGTCGCGCCGGTCCTTCTTCGTCGGCCGTCCGCGGTCGTAGCCCGAGACCGTCTGTGCCAGTTTGATCTGAAGCTGCAGCGCCTCGCGCGCCTTCTTTCCTTCGGCATGCTCCTCATAGAGGGTCGCGGCGACCGATGCCGGACCTCGTCGCTCCGATAGCGCTTTCACGGTGATGATGTGATGAAACGGGCCCAGACGCACCTTCACGACGTCGCCCACCTGAAGCTGTTTCGCTCGTTTTGCGCGGTCGCCGTTGACTTCGACTTTACCGGACTCGATCGCGTCAGCAGCCAGAGACCGCGTCTTGTAGAACCGCGCCGCCCACAACCATTTGTCGAGCCGGACCTTCCCATCGCCGCCTGAAATCATGGCGTTCGTTGCCCCTGGCAAGGGTTCGCAGTCATCAAGTTAAGGAAGATTTCCCTTCGCGGGGTGCTCGATGGCTGACGAGGACTGGTCAGTACAACTCAAAAAGATTGAGCGGCAGTTCGACGGCCTGCCGCCCGAACCTTCGCCTGCGTTCAAGAAAATGCAGAGCGAGGAGGAGCGGCGCGCCAAGGAACGAGCCCAGCAGCGCGCGGCGATGTTCGGCGCGGGAGCTCGGCTCGTCCTCGTGTTCGCGCTGTTCGCAGCACTCGTATTCTGGCCTTATGCCAACGCGTGTGGTGTCGGCCTTTTCAGTTATATCGGGGTCGAAGCGGTCATCGTTGCCGGCGGAATCTGGGTTGGCATTACCACCTGGAACTACCGGCTGCCAAGAATGCACGCTCTCTCGCTGCTGATCGTGCTCGTCGGGCTTGGTTTGATTGCCGCCGAAGTACTGCCCCGCACGGGCTACGCGGCAATCGACCCAAAGCATCCACCACAGACCTGGTGCCCCGACGAAACCACCACTCCCCCAGCAACAGCCTTTCTCGAGCAGGGCGTCCAGTACGCCGGCGCATCTCTAGGCAGTCGCTGGCAGGAAAGCAGCGCCGAGCTCGCTAAGCAACTCCTTCCGCGGCGAGCTGTCTTAAAGCAGATCGAGCGTCCTGAATTGTTGTCCCGACCATCGCCCTGATCGCGTCGGCCCACATGGTGTCAGCGCCAGCGTCGACTTTGTAGATCCGGGGCGCTGCTTCGAGATTCCGCACCCGGCCAGGCGAGCGAATCTGGATTCTTTTCGGGAAGGCGTCCATTCGCTGACGCAGCAACGGCTCCAGCCCATCGGGCGGAAGGGGAGGCCCTACACGATCCCGCATCAATTCCAACTCCGGCCCGAATATGGCCGCGCCCGGTCCTTCGAATTCGGGACCTCCTGGACCAGGCATGCCAACGCGGAAGCCGCGTCCGAATCCCAGGATGTCGCTCGCTTTCCCTGCGACTACCTGAACGTCTCTGTACCGCCCGCCGGAGTAAACCCGAAGTGTTACCCTGCTGCCGGGCGTCAGCTTCTGAACTTCGCGCGTCAGCCGATGCGCGGCGAGTCCATTCGTGTACGCGTCTTCGACATCTGCGCTGGACGTACGTAGGTCGACTCCGTTGATCGCGGCAATACGGTCGCCTTCGATAATCCCGGCCGCCTCAGCCGGACCTTTCGGAGTCACCGCTTCGACGAACACTCCGAGCGTATCACGCCGCGTTCCCGTTGCCCGCAACTCGATGCCCAGCGCGGCGCGCTTCGCCATAGCTGAGTCCGTTCGCATGTACACGACATTGTCCAGGCCGGGCTCACCGAAAATTCGCGTGCGCACCTTTCGGCATTCGAGCCTGCCATCCGAATATTTCGTGCAGGTACTGTCTGGTTTGGCGCTCGTCGTCTGCGCGCTCAGCGCTACTGCGCCGATGGCGGCAGCTCCCGCTGTTAAAAGCAGCAATCCCTTCATTGTCTCCTCTTGATGGTTCTGTGTCATCAGACATCCAGGCAAACCCAAGGGTTGCCGGTGCAAAATCGACCCTTGTCGGCGATATTCAGGAATGTCCACGACCCTCGAGCCGCCACCGAAACCCTCCGCGACTTCGGAGATCGACGTCCACGCGTTCGAGCACCACTGGCAGGACGAAGCGGATGCAGCGTACCTGTACCGCATCCTGGCTGACGCCGAGTCCGACGCTAAAAAGAAAGACATCTACTCCCGGCTGGCGGATGTAGAGGATCGCCACGTTGTGGTCTGGGCGGATTTACTCTCTCGCAACGGGCATCCACCCGCGAAGTTCCGGCCGAGTGCACGCGCCCGCATGCTGGCAAGGATGGGCCGGTGGTTTGGACCGAGCTTTCTCTTGCCAATGCTCCTCGAGGAAGAGGGACGCGAGGTCAAAGCTTATCTCGACATGCACCGCGCAACTCCGCGCGGTGCACCGGGTGGCCCCGAAGCTCTCCTCCTCGCGCGCGAATCGGCAGAGCATGCAAGCACCCTCGGCGAGATCGCCGGCAAAGGTGCCGAGCCATGGCATAAAACGGAGTCCGGCGGATTCCTTCGCAACGTCGTTTATGGCTTCAACGATGGTCTGACGGCGAACTTTGGACTCGTCGCCGGCGTCATTGGCGCCGCCACCGTCAATCAACATCAGGCGGTCGTAGTCGCCGGCGTCGCCGGTCTAATCGCCGACGCGCTGTCAATGGGTTCGAGTGGTTATCTCGCCAGCAAGAGTGAGCGCGAGGTATACGACTACGAGATCTCGATGGAGAAGACGGAAGTCGAGCTGATGCCCGAGATCGAACGCGACGAGCTCGCGATCATCTACGAAGCGAAAGGTATGGATCGCAATTCCGCGCACTCTCTCGCCACGCAGATCATGGCGGATCCAGCGTTGATGCTGAAAGAACAGGTGCAGGAAGAGCTCAAGATCGGGGAGCTCAACATGTCGCCCTTCAGAGAAGGTTGGCTGACGGGTTTGGCAACGGCATTCGGTGCGGCAATCCCGGTGTTTCCGTTCCTCGTCTGGCACGGAACGACGGCCATCGTGATTTCGTTCACGGTTTCGATGTTGTCGCACTTCCTGGTCGGTGCCGCGAGATCGGTGTTCACAGGGCGCAGCGCATTTCGCTCCGGTCTCGACATGTTCGTGGTTGGTGTTGGCGTTGCACTCGTCGGCTACTATTTCGGCGGGTGGATCGGAAGGATGCTCTAGCGTGCCAGCCCGCCCGTTCATGTTGGCAGAAACCAATTGGAAGACTGTCAAGGACACCCAGTACGAAGTCGCAATCCTTCCATGGGGCGCGACCGAGCCACACAACTATCACTTGCCCTATGCGACCGACAATTACGAATCGGTCGGAGTTGCCGAACGTTCGGCTGAGATCGCCTGGAAGAAGGGCGCGAAGGTCATCGTGCTACCGACGGTTCCATTTGGAGTGAACACCGGCCAGCTCGATCTCAAGCTCGCGCTCAATATCAATCCGAGTACGCAATTCGCCTTGCTCAGCGACATAGCGTCCGCCGTATCCGGTCAGGGCATCCGCAAGCTGGTGATTCTAAACAGTCACGGCGGAAACGATTTCCGACAAATGATCCGCGAGCTGCAGCCTCGGCTCGATCTCTTCATCTGCACGATTAACTGGTATACGTCGGTAAAGCTCACGGAATTTTTCGACGAGCCTGGCGATCATGCTGGCGAGATGGAAACCAGTGTGATGATGGCGCTTCATCCGGATCTTCCTTTGCCGCTCGCCGAGGCGGGCGCGGGCGAGGCAAAGAAGTTTCGGGTTGCAGGACTCCGTGAAGGTTGGGTTTGGGCGCCGAGGAAGTGGACGAAGGTGACGAGTGATACCGGAACCGGCAATCCGCGCGCGGCGACGGTTGAGAAGGGCGAGAAATATCTGGCGGC
>DATAHM010000133.1:0-15683 GCA_036263215.1 Gemmatimonadaceae bacterium | reverse complement strand
CGCCCTGCTTTCCGCTGAGGGCGGTGACGGTACCAATTCCGGGCAGAGGAAGCTCACCGCGCTGCGTGAAGCCACCGCCCATCATCAAGCCGCCGCGAGTGATGATCGGCGCAGTGCTGGTGTCGTCGTAAACGCTTCCCGGATTGCGCCGGCGATCATCTTCCCGACGTCGCCGTTCGGCCTCGTCGCGCTGGGGGTTCCGCGAAGCGGTGAAGAAGCGCACGCTGGAATGCGCGTCCTCGAGGTAATTGCCGACAATATCGTCACCAGCCATCGTGGCGCTTTCCAAAGCGTCCTTCGTCTCCGGCACGATGGTGTTCCATCGCTCCTCACGCGGATTATCAATGCTCACGGCGACGATTCGGCCACGGGGCGCGTTCCGGTCGGTGCGCACGTAGAAGATCGTTCCCCGATTACCGACGAAAGCGTACTCCGCGTCTGCGCGGTCGATGAGACGAACAACCGGATTGTCGACTTTCGGCTTGCCGGGATTGTCCAGGTCGATGAAATAAAGCCGCGTCCGTACGTCTGTCCCCTGCGATACGGTGATGATCAGAAATTGTCCGTCATCGCTGACGCGGGTATCGAACAGCCAGTCTGGTTGGTCGGGGCGATCGTAGACGAGCTGATCGCGGGACTGTGGTTGGCCAACTTTATGGTAGTAGACCTTCTGGTTCCGATTGGCGTTCGTCATCACATTGCCTGACGTCGGCTCATCGTAGCGCGAGTAGAAGAACCCCCTATTGTCGTGGGTCCACGAGATGTCGGAAAACTTGACCCACTTCAAAATGTCGGGGAGATCACGCCCGTCGTTTACATCGCGAACGTGCAGCTCCTGCCAATCCGACCCGCTTCGCGACAAACTATAACCGAGGTAATGGCCGTCGTCCGAGGCGCGCGCGACGGAGAGCGCAACCGTTCCGTCCGGCGAGAGAGTATTTGGATCGAGGAGGACTCGTGCCGGCGCGTCCCTTCCGTCCTGCACGTACAGGACACTCTGATTCTGCAGCCCGGTATTCTCGAAGTAGAAGTAGCGTCCGCCTTCCTTGAATGGGGCACCATAGCGCGCATAGTTCCAAAGGCGGGTGAGCTTATCCTTGATCGCAGCGCGCTCCGGGATCGTCGCCAGAAAACTGTCGGTAAGGCGGTTCTGGGCGTCCACCCACGCTTTGGTGGCTGGAGCATCGACGTCTTCCAGCCAGCGATACGGGTCCGGGACGCTATCGCCATGATAGACGTCGATCTGCGTCCCGCGAGTCGCTTGTGGATAGGCGAGCGGGGCGCTTTGGGTTTGCGCGGCAGCGGTGCCGGCTAGAATCGATAGCAAGGGAACGATCGAGCGAAACCTGTAGCAGTGCATGTTAAGGGACCTGCGGGTGGGATTGTTATGATGTAACTCAATCTACGACGCCGCGCCGGTTAGGTTCCACTAATCGCAACTCTCGCATGGACGGTGAGCCGGATGACCAAGGTCGCACAAGGCGCGCACAAGGATAGGCAGTATTGGCTCGTGAAGTCGGAGCCGGACACTTTTTCTTTCGATGATCTCTGGAATTCGCCCGGCCGCACCAGTCATTGGGACGGCGTGCGAAACTTTCAGGCGAGAAACTACCTGCGCGACGAAATGAAGAAGGGCGATCTGGTTTTCTTCTACCATTCGGGTGCCAACCCCGGAATAGTGGGGATCGCTGAGGTGGTGCGCGAAGGATATCCCGATCCTACGGCGCTCGACCCGAATCACCCGCACTTCGACCCCAGGAGCAAGCAGGAAAGTCCGTCCTGGTTCATGGTCGATATTCGCGCGATAGAGAGGCTTGCCAGGCCGATTCCTCTCAGCGAAATGCGAAGCCAACCCCAGCTCGAGGGCATGGAGCTCCTCCGAAAGGGCAATCGCCTGTCGGTGCAGAAGGTCGGCGCAGCGGAGTGGAACGCCGTTCTGGCCCTCGCGAAGCAAAGCGCCAGCAGCTGAACGAGCGCCGCGGGAGGTCGAGGAGACCCGTGTTACCTACGGCCATGTAGTTCTTCCCTCTCGTATGCATCCCTATCGTTTCGCTTGTGTATCGGGCTCGGGTACTACCTCGAGCGCCCTGGCGACGCTCGCCCCGGAGTCGTTGCTCCACTAGGGCATGCAGGTGCCCGTCAAAATTCTGGCGGCGGGCTTGCCCGCGGAAATCGTCCGCGAGATCGGACTCAGACTTCGCGACGCGGTAATCCTAGGATTTGACGATCCGGAACAACTCTGCGCCGACGCGGCAGCTGGCGACGCCCGGCTCACTCTGCTCAGCGACGCCCTTCCAATCGAGGTTGCGCTTCGTATAGCGTCGGCGGCCAAAGCGGCGAGCTCTCAGATGCAGGTCATTTACTGCCTTTCGATGCAGCAAGCGGAGAATGCGGTGAAGGCCCTCGGCAAGGCTGATATCGATCGTTTTTTTCTCACGCCCGTCGATATCGACGAGATGCTCTTCGCGCTCGGCGAGATGTGCGGCGCCGACGTCCTTCCGCGCCACGGGTCCCACGACGAACAGATCGCGGCGGCCGTGGAAGAGGCGTGGGCTCGAGCACGCGGCACGACCATTAAGAGAATCGATCGCCTGGACGATGCGGTAATAGCGCTGTTGGAAAATGCTCTCAGTACCGAGCAAGCGGGTGTCGCAGCGCAGGACTCGGAAAGTGTGGCAAGCATCTCCGGCCAATTCGGCTTCCAGAAGAGCGCGAGCCTCGCCAGAGACCTCGCGGAACATTTCGGCGGCGCCCCGCTCGCGCCCGCCGATGGAGTTTTGTTGGCGGAGCAGCTCCTATCCCTGCGCAGCGAGCTCGAGGCCGCCACGCCGGCGCGCCAGAATCCTGAAGCGCGCCGAATGGCAGATATTCTCGCTGACGCTGGCGGCGCTGGTGAGTCCGAGATACAGGGCAAGCACGTGCTCGTTGTCGACGACGAGCCAATGATGTCGAGAGGACTCGCTTCGCTATTGGAACGACGCGGTCTGACAGTTACGTCGCTCAATGATCCACTCGGATTCTGGAGCGTTCTCGACGAGACAAAGCCGAACCTGATTCTCCTCGATCTGGAGATGCCGAGGATCAACGGGACCGAGCTCTGTCGCTCAGTAAGGAAGGACCCCCGCTGGAGTGCGCTGCCAGTGGTCTTTCTCACCGGGCACACCGATGAGGCGAGCGTTCACCGAATTTTCGCGGCCGGCGCCGATGATTACATAGGAAAGCCGTTCGTTCCGGCCGAGCTCACAATGCGTCTCGAGAGCCGACTTACCGGCGCTCGTGTACGTCGGCCAGCGGTGGAAACAGATCCACTGACCGGCCTCGCCACCGCGACCAAAGCCTCCGAGCTCATTGACCGCTTCCTCCGCCTCGCGCGCAGGAAATCCGACGCGTACGCGATCGGCGTGTTGGCGGTCGACCATTTCGGCACTGTCGCAAACACTTATGGTCGCACACTCAGCGATTCGGTGTTGCGCGCGATTGGTGATCTGCTGCCGAAGACGTTTCGCGCCGAAGATGTCGCGGGCTGGTGGGGCGGAGCTGAATTTGTAGTCGGGATGTACGGAAGTACGAAGGAGTCCGCGGCAATCAAGCTCGAGCAGGTTTGTCACAACATCGGGGCTCTTCATTTTCTCGCTGCTGACGGCCAACGAATCCATATCGGGTGCAGCGCCGGCGTGGCGGAATATCAGGTGGACGGCGAAAGCGTGGCAGTCCTCAGGGAGGCTGCCGCAAAAGCTCGCGAGGAGGCGAGAGCTGCGGGAGCCAGCGCTCGCGTGGGAGTCGCGGGGATGAAGACCGCGGGTCCACTGGTTCGCCGTGTCGATGTCGTGATCGTTCTCGACGATGCATCCCTCGTTTCGGTACTGCAGCACGCGATGGAGAGTCGCAATCTCCGGGTCGCGACGTATGGAGATGGCGAAACAGCCGCAGGCGCTTTGACGGGCGCCGCACCGGAAGTCCAGGCCGCGGTCATCTTGTTAGGCGTCGATTTGCCGGCGCTCAACGGCCTCGAAGTGTTGCGCCGACTCAAGGCGGGGCAAGTGACAAGATCGAGTAGCGTCGTCATGCTCACCGCGCGCTCGAGCGAAAGCGATATCCTTGCCGCGCTCGAGATGGGCGCTGTCGATCACGTCGCCAAACCGTTCAGCGTCCCGGTCCTAATGCACAAGGTGCGGACGGTGCTGAAGCAGAGTCGAGCGTGATCAGCCAGCACATTCTCGACCTCGTCATGCTCGGCGAGATGATACTTATCGCGCTGGCGGTAGGGCTCTACTTTCTCCACGGAGTCTGGCTCCTTCTCACTCAGCGGCGTTTACAGGCGTTGACGGACGTCGCACGCAGCTCTCTCGCCCGGCTCGTGACGAGCGGGGTCGTCGATCCAGCGCAGATCGAGTCTTTGCGCAAGCTGCCGCGTGGCGTACAGGTCACGGCGTTTCTCGAAGTCTCGACGAACCTTTCCGGCGCGAGCAAGGAGAGGCTCCGCTTTGTCGCGCAGCAGGTTGGCCTCCTCGATTACGCCAGAAAGCTGTGCGAGAACTGGCTCTGGACTCGCCGGTTGCGCGGAACGCGCATTCTGTCGCGGATGGATGTTCCAGATCCGCTCGTACTCAAACTCCTGGTCGACCGGCATCCAGCGGTCCGCGCCCAGGCTGCGGAGTGGGCAGCGGCACAACCTTCGGTGCCGGTAATTACGGCGATGCTCCGACTTCTTGCCGATTCCGCAACCCAGGCGCGCTTCGCGGTTCAGAACGCTTTGCTGCGGATGGGGGCGGTCGCGGCCGGACCCCTTGCTACTTATCTCGAGCGAAATTCGGGAAGAGCGGCGCAGGCGGGATTACGAGTTGCCGAATCGCTCGCCGACGCGCGATTTGCACCGGCCGCCCTTCGCCTCTCCCGAACCGACGACATCCCCATTCGAGCTGCCGCCGCAAAATTGCTCGGCGCAGTTGGCGGAGCGCCAGCGGCTGAGCGCTTGAGCGAGCTGATGTCGGACGCGGCGCCGGAGGTTCGTGCGGCCGCCGCGCAATCCCTCGGCCGCATGCAGCACTGGCAAGGTGGCTCTTTGCTGGCGAGAGGTCTTTGCGATTCGACCTGGCGCGTACGCAGGCAGTCGGCTCTCGCGCTCCGCGCGCTCGGTGCGCCCGGCGCGCTCTTTCTGCGTCGAGCACTGAAAGGCGACGACCGGTTCGCTGCGGACATGGCGCAACAAATTCTCGATCTCCCGGCGGCGGCAATCGGATGATCGACGTGCTGCCAGTGCTGAGCAGGCTACTCGAAGCGGGGGAGGTCATCGTACTCGTCTACTTCGTGGGAGTAAATGCCTGGTATCTCGCATTACTCGTGAGCTCGATGCTGGAGTTGAGACGTCACTTGCTGTTGATCAAGGGTGAAAGCAGACATCTCCTTCTGAGCTCGACACTTTCGCCGACCATCTCGATCCTGGCGCCTGCGTTCAACGAAGAAGCATCAATTGAGATCAGCCTGCGCGCGCTGCTCGCACTGCAGTACCCGAGTCTCGAGGTGATCGTGATCAGCGATGGCTCGAAGGACAGGACCGTTCAGGTTCTGATCGAGCGATTCGATCTGGTGCCTGTGAAAACGATTTACGAGCACCGCATAGAAACGAAGCCGGTACGCTGTCTCTATCGTTCATCGACGTATCCGTCGCTCGTGGTCGTGGACAAGGAGAACGGCGGCAAGGCGGACGCATTGAACGTTGGTCTGGGGTTCGCGAGGGGCGAGCTCGTGTGCGCGATGGATGCCGATACCCTCATCGAAGCTGACGGTCTGCAACGGATGGTGAGACCTTTTCTGTACTCCACTGATGTAGTTGCGGCTGGAGGAACGATTCGCGTCGTCAACGGATCCGAAGTCAAGCTCGGCCGAGTTGCGACGGCGGCGGTGCCGGGCAACATGCTGGCGGGAATACAGGTAGTCGAATATCTCCGGGCATTTCTGTTCGGCAGACTCGGTTGGAACCGATTGGGTGGAAACATCATCGTGTCCGGCGCGTTCGGGCTTTTCCAGCGCGAGGCTGTGCTGCGCGCGGGTGGCTACCTGCACGACACCGTCGGTGAAGACATGGAGCTCGTGCTCAGACTGAAAAGGTTGTCCCGCGAACGAGGGGGGCCCGGTGAGATCGCGTTCGTACCTGACTCCGTCGCCTGGACGGAAGTCCCCGAGTCGGCAAGAGTTCTGGGGCGTCAGCGGGACCGGTGGCATCGTGGATTGGCCGATGTTCTCTGGCGCCATCGCCGGATGCTATTCAACCCCAGATATGGTGTCACCGGCATGTTCGTGTTTCCCTATTACGCTTTCGTGGAGCTATTGGCGCCAGCCTTCGAGGCGGTCGGTTTGGTAACACTCGCCTTTGGCCTCGCAATCGGGTTAGCCGACTGGCGATTTGCGGGACTCTTCTACCTCAGCGCCTACGGTCTTGGCACCGCGCTATCAGCGGTGACGCTCATCGTCGAGGACGTGAGTTTTCACCGCTACGAGAGCTTCCGCGATCGCGCACTGCTGTTTTGCTGGGCCCTCCTCGAGAACGTCGGCTACCGGCAGCTCACCGTCTATTGGAGACTCCGTGGGGCCTGGAAGTTTCTGCGTGGGAGGAAAGACTGGGGGGTCATGGAGCGCAAAGGGTTCCGCGGCGTACCGGCGGCGGAGCCAAGGCCGTTGTAGCATCGCCTTGCAGCAATGCCAGGTTGCTGCCAATCTCTGTCAGTCAAGTTGTCCCGACCGGAGAAACCAATGAGTCGCGCATCGAGCATCATACGCGCAGTAATTATCGCTTCGACCCTGGCCTGCGCCGCGCGTTCGCCTTCGATCGAGCTCACCTCGAGTGACTTCGATCTGAATCCACTCGTTGGTGAGTGGCGCGGGGATTACAGCAGCGCGGCAACCGGCAGAACCGGCACGATAGCGTTTACGCTGCGAGCCGGGGAGGGCGCGGCGTCAGGAAACGTAGTGATGATCCCTCGCGCTGACTCTCTGCTCAGCGACGAGGAGCGAGAGGCGTTGGCCAGCACGTCGTCGGATCGGAAATCCGTTCTCAAGATCAATTTCATCAGAAAGGAAGGCGGCGGCGTCAATGGCACGCTCGATCCCTATCGCGATCCTGATTGCGGCTGCATGGTCAACACCACTTTTCAGGGCGTATTTCGCGACGCGCGTACGATCGAAGGCACGTTCACGACGGTTCCTTCGGCGCCCGGCGGCAGCGTCACCGGCGGGCGGTGGAAAGCCACTCGGGTGAAGAAGCTCTAATCTGGCGCCGGTTGCGGTTTAGTCCGTTTCGCTATCGTGGGTTGCGATCTCCAGATGGAAGCGGTGCAGGAAGCGATGCAGCACCGGCGCCAATAGCACGCCCACCATTGTTATGAAGGTCACGCCGCTGAACAGCGCGTAGACTCCCGCGAAAAGATGGAGGCGTACCGTCTGTCCGCCCCCCAAGGCGGCAGGATCCGGCGGTGGCCCTTCGCCCGAGAGGATCATCGCGGCGTAGTAGAACGATTCGCTCCAGTCCATGCGCCCGAATCCGTGGTAGCCCGCCATTCCTATGAAAAGTCCGCCGCCGATAACGGCAGTCGCGATCCCGAAATTCCGCAGCAGCTTGCGGATGAAATGTCTGCGCGGGGGCATCGGCATCATTTCATCCGCGTTTAACGCAATGCCCACCGCTTGCCGATCCGCCGCCATCAATCTCCTGGAGTTGTCTTTACTATTTGAAGGCGCGGGTGCGGCACGCGCAAGTATCCGGTCGCACAACTCCTCCCTGACGCCGTCATTGGACTAAATTTCGATATCACCTGGAGAACGAAATGGCCAAGACCGGTACTGCACCCGTCCCCAAAAAAGCCCCCGAAAAATCCACCGCTCCTGCCACTGCGGGGCAGAACGGCAGCGCGCTCGACGTCAAAGACAACCGAACGAACAAGACCCTGTCGATTCCGATAGCTGATGGTGCCATCCGCGCCACGGATCTGAAGAAGGTTCGAACCGACGATCCGGACGACAAAGGGCTCATGAGCTACGATCCGGCATTTCTAAACACAGCGTCATGCAAGAGCGCCATCACCTTTATCGATGGCGACAAGGGGATTCTTCGCTACCGCGGGTATCCAATCGAGCAGCTGGCAGAGAACGCGAGCTTCCTGGAGGTAGCGTGGTTGCTGCGCCACGGGGAGCTTCCGAGCCAGCAGGAATACGACCAGTTCGTGCACGACATCACGTTTCACACCTATGTGCATGAGAACATGCGAAAGTTTCTCGAGGGCTTTCGCTACGACGCGCACCCGATGGCCATGCTCAACAGTTCGATCGCGGCCCTGGCTTCGTTTTACCCATCGGCCCGGAACATCTTCGACGAGACCGAGCGAAACATCTCGATCATCCGGCTGCTCGCGAAGACGCCCACTATTGCGGCGTTCTCGTACCGGCACGTCAAAGGATTACCGTTCGTCTATCCGGACAACCGCCTGTCGTACGTCGAGAATTTTCTTTCGATGATCGCGCGGATGACCGAATCGAAGTACGAGGCGAACCCGACGTTTGCCCGTGCTCTCGAGATCCTCTTCATTCTGCACGCCGATCACGAGCAGAACTGCTCGACCAACGCCGTTCGCGCCGTTGGCTCATCTCACGTCGACCCCTTCTCAGCATGCTCCGCCGGAGTGGCAGCGCTCTTCGGCCCGCTCCACGGCGGCGCGAACGAGCAGGTGCTTCGGATGATCAGCGAGATCGGCAATGTGAAGAACGTTCCGGCCTTCATCGAAGGTGTGAAGAGCGGTCAGGGTGGCCGGCTCATGGGCTTCGGGCATCGCGTGTACAAGAGCTACGACCCGCGCGCGAAGATAGTGAAAAAGCTCGCCGACGAAATTTTCAAGATCGTCGGCGTCGACAAGGATCTCGAGATCGCACTCGAGCTCGAGCGAATAGCGCTGTCGGACGATTACTTCGTGTCGCGCAAGCTCTATCCGAATGTGGATTTCTACACGGGACTGATCTATCGATCGATGGGCTTTCCGATGGACTTCTTCACGGTGCTCTTTGCGATCGCTCGGATGTCGGGCTGGCTCGCGCAATGGGAGGAAATGCTGCTCGACAAGGAACAGAAGATCGCACGGCCGCGGCAGATATATGTCGGGCCGGAAGAGCGGCAGTACCGGTCAAGGCTGGCCGCCAAGTAGGGCCGACGACTGCGGTGGCGATCGCGGGCTTCGAGCCCGCCGATTTCCAGCAGCCCCATGTAAGCTTTTCTCCCACAAAACAGGGGGATTACCCGAGCAACAATCCACCATTCTCCGACGGGGAACGGTCGCCGTTGGACGCATCTTGAACTCCTCAGCAATAACGCCAAATCGGAGATTTCAAATGCGTAAGCGTGGAGTTCTTATATCAGCCGCTGCCGTCGGTATCGCGGCCGTCGGATTTCTTGCAGTCACCGCCGCGCGCCACACCGATCGAGTGGTCAGCGTCGACTTCGACAAAGTGGTACGCGCGACCAGTCCTGCATACGATGCGCGGCTTGCACCAGTAGTAGACGCGCCTATCAAGGAGTTCCGCATCCCCATCAAGAACGCCACACTCGAGATCGCCGACGGCGTCTCGTATCAGGGATGGACCTTCGGGGGAACCGTGCCGGGACCGGTGATTCACGTTCGGGTCGGCGATCGAGTGAAGGTGACTGTCATCAACAATTCACCGATGCCGCATTCCATTGACTTCCACGCCGCGCGTATTCCGGCGAACATCGCCTACCGCATGATCATGCCGAAGGACTCGGTACAGTTCGAGTTCATCGCGCGTGATGCGGGAGCCTTCATGGTCCACTGCGGTACCCCGCCAGTGACGATGCACCTGATGCAGGGGATGTACTTCCCCTTTATTGTCGATCCCAAGAACGGCTGGGGAGACAAGGCTGACAAGGAGTTCGTGCTCGTCCAGAGCGAGTTCTATGCGAAGACCTCCGATTCGACCAAGGTCGGCGTACTGCTTCCGGCGACGCCTGATTGGGGCGCGGAGCAAAGCAAGAACGCCAGCCAGGTGGTCTTCAACGGCCGCGCCTTCCAGTACAAGGAGAACAAGCTCAAGGTTGATGTTGGCGATCGCGTCAGATTTTTCGTTGTCAACGCCGGCCCGAATTTCGACAGCGACTTCCACATTGTCGGCGCGATTTTCGATAAGGTCTATCCGGATGGCAACCCCAATCATGCGCTCGAGGACATCCAGACCTATCACGTTCCCGCCGGCGGCGGAGCGGTGTTCGAAACGGTTTTCGATAAGGACGCCAGCGGCGAAGGACTCTACGCCTTCGTTACCCACAGCTTCGCCGACGCCGAGAAGGGCGCCGTCGGAATCATCCAGGTGGGTTCGCCGAAGAACGCGCACATGGAGCACTAGTCTGCGACGCGCCCTCGGCTTCCAGAAGCGCCCGTTTGACGCCCGGCAGTCCGCTATAACCTCCAATGGAGCCATCGCTCATTATCACACGGTGACATGGAACCAGTACCGCGACAGGATTCGCACCGCATGCCTGCGCGACTGCGCGCGTGGCTTTCGGTCGGCGGATCGCCTGGGCGATGGCTAGATAGCTCCTGGTCTCGCCAGCAGGAATTGCGAGTAACTGGTTCCATACGTCCCGCTGGAACTCGGTGCCCCGGAGATCCAAAGCGGGCGGCTCGTTGGTTCCCCGCCCGGAGATGCGGTCGTTAACGACGTCGATCGCTCCTTTCAGACCAGCATCGTCACGCTCCACTTCCGCTCTCGGGAACCGCGATCGGAGCAATTCTTCGCTCCCTTCGGGGGAGTTCCTGAGGGAGACAAGGCAAATACCTTTGTCGGTTGCAGCGACGAGCACGCTGCCCAATGCGCTGTCGGCGGTGGTAAACCTGATTTTCATCTTTACCTCGCTGTGTTCTTGATTCAGCAAGCTCTGCCCGAACTCTCTCTAGACGATGATCGAATCCACCCGACAGGTGCCGGTTATTTCCTCGCGCGGTACCCTGGCCCCCGTAACGCCCGTCCCGGCAACGCATTCGTAATTTGGCCGCCATCGACGACGGCAAGGCCGTTCACAAAGACGTAGCTGACCCCGGTCGCGAGCTGCGCGGGATTCTCGTAGGTCGAGCGGTCGATGATCGTCTCCGGATCAAATACCGTGATGTCGGCGAACATCCCCGGTTTGAGCAGCCCGCGGTCTGCGATACCAACCCTTTGAGCGGCGAGCGAAGTCATCTTTCGGATCGCGAACTCGAGCGTGATCACCGAGTCTTCCCGCACGTACCGGCCAAGAATCCGCGGGAAAGTTCCGAACGCCCGCGGATGCTCGCGCTCTGTGAAGCGTCCAGTTGAATCGGGACTCAAAGCCCCAGCGTCTTGTCCGACGGAGACCCACGGCTGTTTCATCGCCAATCGCAGGGCATCCTCGTTGAACGAAAAATAGATCGCGCCAGTGCGGCCCCGGTCGGCGATCAGAATGTCAAACGCGGCGTCGTAGGCGTCTTCCCCGCGCAACTTTCCTGCATCCGTCAGCAGCATGCCCTCGTACTTTTTCAGGGAATCCGCCACTACATCGTTGATCATCGTGCGTGCGGCGGTACGAATTCCCTGGGCACTGTCCTGTCCAAGCTCCATTTTGAGCCGAGCCCTGACGGCCGGGTCGCGAAGCCGCACCACCATGGAATCGGGGCCGCCCTCCTGTACCCAGGTATTGAGCATCGCCGCCAAACCAGTTGCACTTGCGATATACGGGTACTGATCAGCGGTGATGTCGATTCCCGCGGCGCGCGCAGAATCGATGAGCGCCACGGCCTGCTGCATCTGCTCCAGTGTCCGTGACTTGATGTGTCTGATCTCGGCCCACGTACCAGCCTCCGATGCAATGCGAATCGTCTCACGGATCGCATCGATCAGTCCGGTACCCTCGCTCCTGATGTGCGCGGCGTATCCGCCCTTGTAAGGAGTCGCGTATTTCGTGAGCGCTATGAGCTCCTCAGTCGAGAAGAACGTGCTCGGCAAGTATATGAGACCGGTCCCAACACCAAACGCGCCATCGCGCATCGCCGAATCGATCAACGCGCCCATTTGCCGCATCTCGGCGTCGGTTGGATGACGGGTGACATCGCCCATCACTGCCTGGCGCACAGAGCTCGTTCCGACGTAGGTGCCGAGATTGATCGCGGTACCGTTCTTCTCGAGGTAATCGAAATATTCGCCGAGTGATCGCCACGGGTACCGGGGATCCGGCTGCTCGCCAAGGGCGACCTGTGGCCACGCCGAATGCACTTCGCCGGTAACCTCACTCGTTATGCCCTGGGTGATCTTCGACACGGCGTGCGGTGCGCGCAGAATCGCGAACTCTGAGTGGCCCAGCATATCGATGAATCCGGGCGCCACCACTTTGTCCTGCGCGTCGATCACGCGGCGTGCGCTCAGTCCGGGAATGGACGGTCCGACGTAGGCAATCCGGTCACCGATCGTCGCAACGCTGCCACGATACCAGGGATTACCTGTTCCATCGACAATACGCGCGTTGGTGATGAGGATGTCGTATTTCGCGGCCGTGGGCCCGCGCGTGGCAACCGAAGCGCACGCCGCCGTAATGATGAGCGTTAGCGCGCCGACCACTCTTTCGAATCGCATCCGGGTGTTTTGGTTTGTGGGCAGGGGAGCTACGAAATCTTCTGCGTCTTCTTCTTCAGGAAGTCCATGAGGATGAACTGCCCGAGAGTCATCGTATTGGTAAAATACGCCTTGCCGCGGCTAATCTCGGAGACGCGCTTCACGAATTCCACGAGCGCGCGGTCGCGCGCCAGCATGAAGGTGTTGATCAGAATTCCCGCGCGCCGGCAGTTCGCGACTTCGCGCAACGTCGTCGCGATCACGGTGCTGTCGAGCCCCATTGAGTTCTTGTAGATCTGGCCGTTCGGCATCGTCATAGCGCTCGGCTTCCCGTCCGTGATCATCACGATCTGACGCATATCCTTTTTTTGCGCCATCAAGAGACGTCGAGCGAGCTTGAGGCCTTCCGCGGTGTTGGTGTGATACGGACCAACCTGCGCCTGTGGAAGCGTCGCGAGCGGAATCTCCTCAGCTGAATCATGGAAGAGCACGACGTTCAGGCTGTCGCCGGGAAACTGCGTGCGAATAAGGTGAGTGAGTGCAAGCGCGACTTTCTTCGCCGGAGTGAACCGGTCCTCGCCGTAAAGAATCATCGAGTGCGAGGTGTCGAGCATGAGCACCGTTGCGCACGAGGACCGATACTCGGCCTGTCGCACCATGAGATCGCCGTAGTCGAGATCCATCGGCACCTCGAGCGAGCCCGTGCGTGCCAGTGAGTTCTTGAGCGTCTCGTTCACATCCATGTTCAGCACATCGCCGAACTCGTAGGCCTTGCTGTAGCCATCGGATTCGATTCCGGTCGCGAGGTGCGGCGTCTCGTGAGAACCAAAGCTCGATTTGCCGAGCGAGCTGAGGATGTGCCGCAGACTCTTGTAGCCGAGAAAATCGATGCCCTTATCGGTCAGGTTGAACTGGACACTTTTGGACGCAGCCTGTGCGAGACTCCCTCGGCCCTCCACGGGCTGGTGTCCGGACGGCACTTGTGGCGGCGCCTGCAGATTCAGGTAGCCTTCGGCCGCCAGCTTTTGGATGAGACTGTCGAGCAACTCGCCCAGCTTTTCCTGCGCTTCCTTGGAGCCGTCGCCGCGCAGTGCCTCGAGAAGTTCGGGGGTGAACTGCCCACTCTCGATGAGCGCGTCCAGAATCGCCTGACGCAACGCTTCGATCGAACGATCCGGCTCGGAATCGAAATCGTCGAAATACGGATTGAAATTCTGTCCACCCGTAGCGAAGCCCGATTGCAGGAGAAAATCCGCGAGCTTGTCGAGGAGCGCTTGCAGGTCGACGGCATCCGCCGCTTCAGGGCTGAACTTCGAGTAGGTGTGGAACCTCATATCTCTAACATACAACCCGGGCGTGGGGGGTGTATAATCCTCTGCAATGGCCCTGACTCCGGCGCGCCCGTTGAAGCGTTCCATCAACCCGTTCCGGGCGCTCCAGGTCCATCGGAATTTTCGCCTTTTCTGGACCGGCCAGACCGTTTCCCTGATCGGAACCTGGATGCAGCAGGTGGGCCTCGGTTGGCTCGCTCTGCAGTTGACGAACAGTGCGTTCCTGGTCGGTGTGGTCAGCGCGGCGGGCAGCTTTCCCGTGCTCCTTCTCTCGCTTTACGGCGGAGTTGTCGCCGACCGGCACAGCAAGCTGAGGATCGTCATCATCTGTCAGGCGCTCCTCCTCAGTGAGGCGACAGCACTGTGGTGGCTGACCTGGTCGGGGCGGGTGAATTTTCCGTGGCTTCTTGCGATTACCACCATCGGAGGTTTCATCTCGGCCTTCGAGATCCCCGCCAGACAGGCGATGATCGTGGAGCTCGTGTCGCGCGAAGATCTCGTCGATGCGATCGCACTCAATTCGGGTGGCTTCAACCTCGCGCGCATCGTCGGACCCTCGATCGCTGCGGTCGTGCTCGCGAAATTCGGCCTGGCCTGGTGTTTCGGCATCGATGCACTCAGCTACTTCGCCGTGCTCGGCAGTCTGTCCCAGGTGCGGCTCCCGCGCTGGACCGCGGTCCAGCAGCAGCACTCTCCTCTCGAGCAATTGAAGCAGGGTCTCCGCTACATCAGAAGCGTGCGATCCGTGTCCGGCCTCATGGGAATCATTGCTGTCTATTCGATTTTCGGATTTCAGTATCTGACGATGATGCCGGTCGAGGCGCGTGACGTTTTGCACACGGGCGCCAGCGGATACGGACTTCTTCTAACATTCGTCGGGATCGGCGCTTTGACAGGTGCGCTCTCGCTGGCCGGATTGGGTGCGCGGATTCGGCGTGGACGGCTGTTCAACGCGACGGCGTACGCATTTCCGGGACTGACGATCGTCTTCGCTCTCACGCGATCCATCCACGTCGCCGCTGTGGTGCTTGTATTTATGGGTCTGACGATGCTGATAAACAGCGCGCTCGCAAACGGGATTTTGCAGACCGTCGTACCGGACGAACTTCGTGGCCGAGTGATGGCGACGTACATCTTTGTCTACGTGGGGTTCACGCCGATCGGGTCGTTCATAGCGGGCGCGATGGCGAGACTCGTCGGAGTGCAGTGGGCGATTTTCTTTGGCGGCGTAGTGATGCTGGCGTACTCGCTATGGGCGTTCTGGAAGTACCCCGAGATTCGGGCCGTGTGATGCGCTCGGGCGGATCGGACGGAAAATATGACTACCGGCTAAGGGCCGTCGGCTGGCCGGCTGATGGCCACGGGCTGGCCGTCAATGCGCGCGCATTTGGCAAAGGGGATACAAAACAGGAATACAGGCCCATCTTGACACGGGCCTGCAAAGGGATTTCGGGAATCCCCGGTGCCAGTGAGCATTGAGGGACAGCCAGCCCGCAGCCCATGGCCGAACCGCCGAAAGCCCTCAGCCGGTAGTCATGTTCTGCAGTTCCGTCCGTCGCGAAGTCGCGACCGTTAGGTACCCGCGCTGTGTCACGCGCTAAACGGTGTGCCCGCGGAACATAAAAAACACCGCACCAAGGATGCACAGCGCCGCCCACAGGAAATCGAGGCGCAGCGGTTGCCTCATGTAGAAAACCACGAAGGGCACGAACACAACGAGCGTAATTCCTT
>DATAHM010000132.1:0-3864 GCA_036263215.1 Gemmatimonadaceae bacterium | reverse complement strand
CGCGCCGAGTACGAGGTGTTTCTCCGGTTCTCGGAGCTCGTCGCTGGTCGCATGGCCATTCTCATCTCCCACCGGTTCTCGACCGTGCGGATGGCAGACCGCATCATCGTACTGCGCCACGGAAAAGTGGAGGAGCAAGGCTCACACGAAGAGCTCCTCGAGAAGCATGGCCTCTACGAGGAGCTATTCACGATGCAGGCGGCTGGATATCGATAACCGAGCAGCCGCTAGGGGTGGAGATACCTCTTGAACCACCCGAGCACTTCGCTCCACCACAGCCTCTGATTCTGCGGCTTGCCGATCCAGTGCCCTTCATCGGGGAAGTCGATGAGTCTGCTGGGCACGCCCTGGCGCTGCAGCGCGGTAAAGAGCGAAAGCCCTTCGGTGTATGGCACCCGATAATCCATCTCTCCGACGACGACGAGATGCGGCGTGTGAAAATTTCCGGCGAAGAGGTGCGGAGACCAGCGGCGGTAGACTGAATCCATCGCCGCACTGTTCCAGTATGGGCCACCAAATTCCCAATCGCTGAACCAGATTTCCTCGGTGGCGCCGTACATATTCTCGAGGTTGTACACACCCGCATGGGTGAAGAGTGCCTTGAATCGGTTGGAGTGTCCCGCGATCCAATTGGTCATGTAGCCGCCGAACGATCCACCGGCAGCTCCCATCCGGGTTGAATCAAGCCACGCGTTCCGCGCGAGCGCGGCATCGAGTCCGTTCATGATGTCCGTATAAACTTTCCCGCCCCAGTCTTTCGAGACCTGGTTAACGAACTTCTGTCCGTAACCCGACGAACCGCGCGGATTGATCGCGACAATGCCGAAGCCCGGCGACGCAAAGAGCTCGAAATTCCAGCGCCCATGCCACTGGTCGAGCCACTCGCCCTGCGGGCCTCCGTGAATAAGGAGGAGCACGGGGAATTTTTTGCCGGGCTGATATTGCGGCGGACGAATCACCATGCCCTGCACACTGTCCCCGTCGGCTCCGGTGAACCAGAAATCCTCAACCGGGTTGAGCTTGAGCTGCGCGATCAGCGCGTCATTCTCGTGCGTCAGCCTGCGCACCGACGTTAATCCGGAAGGGGCAATCGTAGCGGCGTACACCTCGGCCGGCCTGTTCGCGGCATCCTGTAACCACGCGACCATTTTTCCGTTCGCGGAGTACGACGGCGCGAAATTATTTCCACCGTTGGTTAACAGCTGCGGTTTCGTCCAACCGGAAAGTGTTCGGGTCGTGCGGTAGAATTTGGTGCGACTCGCGTCTACGGTGCTGAGATAGATAGCGTCGCCGTTTGGTGAAAATGCATAGCTGTCGGCGTTCCGGTCCCAGCTTGGCAGAAGCTCGCGCGAGGTGTGCGTCACGCGATCGTAGGCCATGAGCCTCACCCTGTCGGACTCAAAGCCGGGAGTCGCCTGGGAGCCGTACAGAATAGTCCGACCATCCGGCGAATAAACGGGATTCTGGTCGGCTCCGCGATTTGCCGCCGTGATCGCCCGAGGTATACCGCGGTCGACAGGAACGACATATACGTTGATATCGGTCGACCAGGCATCTTCGTGACCCTGGTCCTTGGCCGTGTAGGCGAGCTCCCTGCCGTCGGGCGAAAAACTGTAGGCCTCGCTACCTCCAAACGGTCCCGGCGGCACGTCGTACTTCACGCCGCTCGTCACGTCTCGCAGCCCATTGCCATCGACTGATACTACAAAAAGGTGTGAGCGAGTCTCAGGCGTCCATTGCGTCCAGTGGCGGTAGAGCAAGTTGTCCGTTATGTGCGCTTTCACCTTTCCGGCGTCCGCGGCTCGCGCGCGCTCGATGTTACATGCGTCGCTGTCGCAGTCCGGATAAACGCCGGTTACAAACGCTATGCGGTCGCCGCGCGGCGACCAGACTGGCCCGCTGACGCCGGTGCTCAGCGTAGTAAGCTGCCGAGGCGTGCCGCCAACTAGATCAGCAACCCAGAGCTGGTCGTTCGCGATGTAAGCAACGCGCTTTCCATCCGGCGACCATCGGGCCTCGGAGGCTTGCGTGTTCGAGTCCGGGAATTGCCGACCGGCTGCTCCGAGCGGCAGGTTGAGACCGACTCGCCCGATGGTTCTTCCGATCGCAGTGGGCGAGGCCTCGACGAGACGTGTAATCGTTGTACGGTTATTCGCTGCGACGTTCGTCGTTCTCACCGAGTAGAGGAGCCATGTCCCGTCGGGCGATAGTTGCGGATCACCGACATTTCTCACCGCCGCAAAATCCTGGAACGTCATGGGACGCTGGACGCGCCCTTGAGCGAAACCCTCGACGGCAAAAAGAGTTGCAGCCGCCAGTGACAATCCGATTTTCATTTGAGCCCGGGTTATTGAGTTTGGTGAGTGCTCCGACGCTCTACTCGCCTCGCGCTATTGCGGGATTGGAATGTCGTTCCAGCGCGCCTGGTCGAAGGTGCCCTCAGGGAAATCTTCGTTGATGCGCACGTTCGCGTACTCCTCGCGCCATACGGGGCGTCCATTCCGGATTACCAGAAATTCGGTGGGGATCTGGTATCCCTGGATCTCCTTGTAATTCTGCACGCGGATGTCGCTCACAATCGTACGCTCGCCCGCCTTGCTGCGCTGGATGAATCGCAGCAGGAGCATGCGATCAGCATCGATCCACATCTGGTTCGAAGTGGTATCGCCCGACTTCGCGCCCACGACGTACACCGGATGGCCCTCCCATTCGTCGTTGCGAATGATGTCGGTATCGACGTCGAGTGAATCGAGCTCGCGCATGATTTGCGAAAGTGGCGCCGCGTAAACGTCGGAGGTTAGCACGAGCAACGGATTTACCGACGGTCGAAAATCCACCCTGATTCCATTGTCGAACGAAGCGACCTTGTCATCTACCTGGACGAGTCCGCTGCGCTGGCTGGCCGGCAGAAAGGCAATTCTCAATTTGCCCGGCACCTCAATGTGCTCGTACCACTGCGTGTGTTGCTCCTGGCCGGTCGTGGTGTAAGCGGTGTTGTTTTGCAGGAAGCTCATGGTCTTCAGGTACTTTCCGGCGTACAGCTCGTGCATTCCGCGGACGACCGCAGCACCGCTGGTGAATCGCGCGGACGCAGGCTTCCGTGCGCTGGATTTCGACGTCGTCGCGGGCTCACCGCCAGGCGCCGGCGCAGACCCCTGAAAATAGGAGCAGCCCGTCAGGGTTAGTGCAGCAATCACCATCGTTGCGCGCGTCATTTAGTCTCCGAGTGCGGTTCTGTAGAGCAGTGCATTGAAGAGCAGCTTGAACGTACCATGCGGTTGGGATCGGAAGTAGGGATCGGGGCCGTACAATACGAGTATCCCCTTCCCTACCGGGATCTGCAGAATCTCTGCTACACCGGAGAGATATTTTTGCCCCAGCGCCCACCCACTGCGAAGCGGGGCTGGTCCGTCCACCCAGGCAATTCGCTTGACTCCCCGCGCATCCGAGCCGGGTAGCAACCTGAAAGCGGGCGCATTGTCGTAGTAGAAGTCCGTAATAGGCCGCATCCCTTGCGCCAGCGCCTTCGTAGTGTCGACCCGCATGCTAAGAATCGAGCCCGGAACATAAAAACGTGTCCGCGGCAGCGGATGGCCAGCGCTGTCTACGAGCGCGTTCGCGATAGGCAGTTGCAGCTGCGCCGCGATGTCGGTGGCAGACCCGATCGCCACCACTGTCCCACCTGCATTCAGGAATTGCAGAATTTGGGGAACCGACTTCGCAGCGGTCAGAGATCCCAAGCGGTCGCGAAACTCGGGAGGGATGTCTGCTGGATCTATTCGCGGCGACGCTCGGCGACCTGGCTGTCCAAAGCTTGCACCGTCCGGAAGGATGAGCACATCGTATTTCGATGCCAGATCCCCG
>DATAHM010000131.1:0-17319 GCA_036263215.1 Gemmatimonadaceae bacterium | reverse complement strand
TGTCATCGCGTGAAGTCGCCGCTCTCAAAGCGCGCCGGTCCGAATTGTCGGACCAGCTCCAGTCCGTAGATAGCCGTCGATCGAAGCTCCTCTCGCAGCTGCGCTCGACGGGGGATCAAACGGCGGTACAAGGGCTGGAGGAGCGCCTGGCGCTACTCGACAAGCGACAACTACAGCTGGAGTCCGATCTCGCGGCGACCGGTCAGCAACTGTCGAGCGCGTCTGCTGGTCTCACTGCGACCGCCGGACTGTCCTCCTTCAACGGCCTCGGATCCGGTCAGGTCGTCGCGATCTCCATCGTCGGGATGATCTTCGTGCTAATGCCACTGGCAGTTGGCTTCATGAAGATTCTCATTCGCCGATCAAACAGACCGCCCCTGCCACCCGCGGCCCTCGCCGAGACCGCGCAGCGGCTCGAGCGACTCGAGAGCGCGGTCGACACTATCGCGGTCGAGATCGAGCGAATCTCGGAAGGACAACGCTTCGTGACGAAGTTGCTTTCTGACGGCCAGGCGCGCGGACTGCCCGCGGGACAACGTTCGCCAGAAACGGTGCCCGCGGGCAAATAGGACTTAAACCGCTGGTGGACCGGCGAGACTTTCGCCTTCGCTCAAAGTCTGCTGGCGTAATGCCGCCGCACCCATGAGCCCGCCCAACCCCATCGATTCCACAGCCGTACTCGGCACCAGCATCAGCGCGCCCTTTTCTTTCAGACCTTCGTAGAGAATGTTCATCGCGCGGAGGTGCAGAGCAGTTGGATTGTTCTGATACGATTTCGCCGCCTCGAAGAACAGTTGTGCAATCTCAACCTCTGCCTGCCCGAGAATGATGCGCGCTGATTTCTCGCGCGATGCCTGTGCTTCTCTGGACATCGCATCCTGGAGCGAAGCCGGAATAACGATGTCGCGCATTTCCACTGACTGAACCGTTACTCCCCACGGATTGGAGCGCTCGTCGATGAGCGCCTGGAGCTCGGCTTCGATTCGCTCGCGGCCCCGCAACAGCTCGGTGAGTGAAGTGCGCCCAATGATGTCGCGCAAACCTGTTTGCGCGGCCCAGCTCACGGCCTGGGTGTAGTCCTGCACTTCGAGCGCGGCTTTCTCGGAGTCGTGCACCATCCAGAAGAGAACAGCGTCGACGTTCACGGGGACAGTATCGGACGTGAGCGTTTCCTCGGCGGCGAAGCTCGTTGTAACGACGCGCTGGTCGATGTAGATCGACACTGTCTCGATAAAGGGCGTGATCCAGAAGAGGCCGGGCCCGTGCAGACCCGTGTATTTGCCGAGGCGGAGCACAACGGCGCGCTCCCATTGCTTGGCGACTTTCGGAGACTGCGAGAGGAGCACTCCCGCTACAACGCCGAAGAGGAGCCAGAAGGGGTTCTGCCTGGCGGCCGTGATTACGATGCCGCCGACGATGAAGACGATCAGAATGAAAACTGCCACTACGTTGGTGCGCGCCTGCCCGCGTGAAGCCCGCGCGGCGCGGCGTGCGGCGAGAACTTCGTCCATGCCTGGCATCTATTTTTTCTCCTCGTTTCTGAGCTGGTCGATTAGCTCGGGTAAGGTGAATCCCAACAACGCTGCATCGCCGACGAACTTTTTGATCAGCGCCCGTAGCTCCCGTTCGCGGTGCGCGCGGGTGGCGTGCGGCGTCGGCGCCACTCGGACAAAAGTGCCAACCCCACGTCGGGTCTCCAGAATTCCGTCCCTTTCGAGCTGCGCGTAGACGCGGGCTACAGTGTTCGCGTTCACGGCGAGATCGACCGCGAGCTGCCGGACCGTTGGGAGCTGCGCATTGGTGCCCAGCTCTCCCGTTGCAATAGCGGCCCGGATCGCGTGATCCAGCTGTGCATAGATCGGGGTCGGACTCCTGGGGTCGACGCTGAAGGTTGGCATTGTCTGCTTGTACTATAACATTAGTACATTACGGCCGACAGAGCGGGGAGTTTCAGGCCGACCATCCTGAGGCCTTGGCGGCCACTCTCAGCTAAGTGCCCCGCGACTGTGGCTCGCTCAAGGGCCCGTTTACGGTCCGCGAGGTATCTTGTCGTCGGGGCAGGTTGAGACAGGAATCTTCAAGGGCTGATCATGGTCGCACCCGACGACTCCCGGAGAGCGGAGCCAGACCCATTCGAGCATTGCACTCTCGCCTCGGTTCTAGCTGAGAGAATGCGGCAGAGCCGCGAGGACCTGACCCGGCGCTGGCTCGATCGCATCAGCGCGCGCGTGAGCCTCGATCCTAACCGCATCTTCCCGACCGATGCACTGCTGGACCACGTCCCCCTGCTCATCCTTGGAATCGCCGACTACATCGAGAATCCGGAGAAGGTGGTGCTCGCGGAAGTTCCAGTCGTTGCCAAAGCGATGGAGCTCGGCGAGCTCCGCTTTTCCCAGGGCTTCGATGAGTACGAGCTGCTCAAGGAGTACGAGATTTTCGGCGGAGTCCTCTTTTCGTTCCTGTCGAGAATTGCCGATGGAATCGACGAGCCCTGCAGCCGCGGCGAGCTTCTGGCCTGTGCGCACCGGCTCTTTCTGGCTGTCGCGCTCATTCAGCAGGCCACGCTCACGCATTACCTGAGTCTGGTGAAGGAACGTCTGAGCGAGCGCGAGCAAAGGTTGCGCGCATTCAATCGCGCGCTCACCCACGAGCTGCGGAATCTCATGGGCACGATCGGCGGCGCGGCCGAGATTCTCGAGCTCGGAGTCGCATCCGGCCAGGAGCAGACGGCGATGATCGAGATCATCGTTCGCAACTCCGCCAACATGAAAGTCGCACTCGAGAATCTCGTTGAACTCTCCAAGCTGGACGAAGACGCACGGCGCTCTCGCCATATTCAATTGCCGAAGGCCGCGGCCGAAGTCGCGCGACAGCTTCGGGAAACAGCGCGGGCAAGGAACGTTGAAATCCGGCTGGCGCCAAACCTCCCGAACGTCGATGTGAGCGCCGCGGCGTTCGAGCTCTGTCTCTCCAATCTCGTTGCGAACGCGATCAAGTACTCCGACCCTCAGAAGCCGCAGCGATGGGTTGAAATCAAAGGTCACGTTGTGTCGCCGACACAATCATCGGGGGGAGAAACGGTTATCGAGGTCCGCGACAACGGGCTGGGCGTCCCCGAAGAGAAGCGCGGACGCCTGTTTCAACGTTTCTTCCGCGCCCACGAGGACAGTCAGGAAGACATCAGCGGGACGGGCCTCGGACTCAGTATCGTCAAAGAGACGGTTGGCGCGCTCGGCGGAAGGGCCTGGGCGGATTTCTTCGACGACGGTAGCGCGTTTTACTTCTCCATGCCGACTCGCCGCGCATCGGACGAAGAGCGACTTGCTGGTAAACTCGGCGCCGCTACCGTATCGGTCGGTCGAAGCGCAGAGGATTCGGCACATTGAAAGTGTAGTGCCACCATTCCTGATCGTAATTCACAAATCCGCGCTTCTCCATCGCAGCCTTCAATCTCTGCCGGTTCTGCGCCGCAAGGCCGCTCGCGTTCGCAGTGTGAGCCGCGGTTGAGAAAGTATCGAACGGCGTTCCCATCTCCAGCTCTTGCCCCGTGGCGCGATCGATGAGCGTCAGGTCCACTGCGACCCCGAGATTGTGACGAGAGCGGCTGGCGATATAGCCATCCGTTAGCAGGTCCGGACGATGTACGCGCCGCGTCCAGTCGACCATCGCCTCCGTCGCCCGAACGGGTCTGTAGGCATCGAAGATCTTGAGACCGAGACCCTGCGCTCGCAAATCGTCCTGGACAAGGGCGAGCGCCGCGGCCGCTTCGCGTCTGAGGAATGCACGATTCGTCCCGTATCCTGGAAGCGGCGCACCCGTGAAATTGTTCGGCGTCGCATAGCGCAGTTCCACCACTATGCCCGAGTCCAGCAACCGCACGTCCGTTAGAAGGGTATCGGCGACGGCGTCCGGCGCCACCGCTGTTTCGGCGGTATTGATTGGTGGCGTCGCCGTGGATGCCGGCACTGCGGTCCGCGGAGAAGCGCACGCCAACGTGGCAAAGAGAACGACAAGAATTTTTCGCATTCGTTAACAATAGCGCCGCGCCGGTGATCGGGAGTCTTTCCTCGGGCCCGGCGAATCGAGCATATTGCCGCATGGCAACCACAATAGCGGCGAGCGCGCCGACGGCGCGGAGCGGAGTGCCGCGCGGTCACCGCGCCGCTGTCTTCGCGAGTTTCCTGGGTTGGACCCTCGACGCTTTCGATTTTTTTCTCGTGGTCTTTGCCCTGACGGCGATCGCGAAGGAGTTTGGCAAGAGCGACGCGCAGATGGCGCTCACGATCACCGTCACACTGGCGTTTCGCCCCGTTGGCGCGTTCATCTTCGGACTGATGGCAGATCGTTACGGGCGGAAGCTCCCGCTCATGATCGACCTGGTGTTCTTCTCCATCGTCGAAGTCTTGTCGGGGTTCGCGCCGAATTACTCGACCTTCTTTTTGCTGCGCGCACTTTTCGGAATCGGTATGGGCGGCGAATGGGGCGTCGGAGCATCCCTCGCCATGGAGAAGGCCCCGTCCGGGCGCCGAGGAATCCTGTCAGGCTTGTTGCAGGAAGGCTACGCCACCGGCTACCTGCTGGCGGCCATGTGTTATTTCTTCATTTTCCCTCGCTGGGGATGGCGACCGATGTTCTTCATCGGAGGATTGCCCGCACTGCTCGCGCTCTTCGTGCGATACCGCGTCCATGAATCGGAAGTCTGGGAGCGCACGCGGCACAAGGACTGGGCAAGTCTCGGTCGCGGAATTGCCTCACATTGGAAATTGTTCGTGTACCTGACACTGCTGATGGCGGGAATGAACCTTGTCTCGCACGGCACGCAGGACATGTATCCAACCTTTCTGCAGCGCGACTGGGGATTTTCACCCCAGAAACGAGCGGCGCTCACAGCCTTCTCGATGGTCGGTGCCATCATTGGCGGAATATCGTTCGGCTATCTCTCCGATAGAGTCGGCAGGCGACGGTCGATAGTGCTCGCGCTCGTTCTCGCCATCGCCATGATTCCCTTGTGGGCGTTCTCCCAATCTCTCATGGGTCTCGTGATTGGCGCATTCGCCATGCAGTTCATGGTTCAGGGCGCGTGGGGAGTAATTCCCGCCCACATTTCCGAGCTGTCACCGGACTCGGTGCGTGGATTCATGCCGGGATTCGCGTACCAGTGTGGGGTGTTGCTGGCGAGCTCGATCGGTTATCTCGAGGCTTTGCTCGCGGCGCGTACCAGCTACGCGCACTCGATGGCAATAGCCGCTCTAACGGTTTTCACTGTCGCCGCGATTATCTGTTGGGCGGGCCGCGAAAAACACGCAATCGAGTTCGGTTAGCGCTGCTCGATTTCGCTCGCCTTCGCAGCCAGGCCGTCCAGAAGCGCTTTGACGTGCGCTTTGCTGGTTCGCGGGTTCATCATCGTGACCCGGAGCACTGGCCGGCCGTTCAGAACGGTCGCGGTTATCCAACCCGTACCCTCCCGGTTATATAGAGGGCGGAGCTCCCGGTTCAACGCGTCGGTGCGTTTGGCGATGGTGTCGTTCCCGCCGTCATTGGATCTTGCCCAGACTGGGAGATACCTGAAACACAGAATATTGGACTCGGGCTCGTGGAGATTCTCGAAGTCCTCCCGCTCCTCGATCGCCTCGAATAGAAGTCGCGCGGTATGGCACAAATGGTCGTACAGACCACCAATCCCGCGGGAACCAAATCGTTGAATTACGAACCAGAGCTTGAGCACATCGGCTCGCCGCGAGCACTGAAAGCTGCGCACTCCCTGATCGATGACCCGCGCGCTCTTATTCGAATGAAACAAGTAAGGCGCCTGCTGCGCAAAAGCGAAATCCAGGTCACGCTCATCGCGCGTGAGAACCATTCCTCCGGCAAGTGGCAGCAGCATCATTTTGTGGGGATCCCATGCCAGCGATCGCGAATGCTTCAGACCATTGACAGCCGCCGGTGGCTTGCTTGAGAAGACCGCGGTTGCTCCGTGCGCACCGTCGATATGAAGCCAGTGTCCCCGCTCCGCGCAGATTTCACCGATTGCTTCGAGATCGTCGAACGAGCCTGTTGCCGTGGTGCCGGCGGTTGCGACGACCGCCATAACGCTCTTCCCCTCTGTGCGCAGGCTGTCGAGAATCGCCACCAATCTGTCGACGTCCATTCTGAAATTCCGTGATTCAACGGAAATTCCGCGGTTCCGTCCCATTCCCAGCTGGCCGATTGCCCGCGTCACCGCATAATGCGCGTGCTCGCCATAGACGACGTACGGCGGATCGGCACCCACTCCATTCTCCCAGGCGTCGGGAATCGCGGCATTTCGCGCGGCAAGCATGGCGGTGAAATTGGCTTCCGTTCCGCCAGAGGTCATCGTTCCGCCGGCGCCAGCTGGATATCCAGCGAGCCTCGAGAGCCATCTGACTATCTGGTGCTCGATCACCGTAGCGGTCGGCGACATCTCCCAAACCGCGACCGATTGATTGAGCGCGCCAATCACGCTTTCCATCCAGACACTGACTGGCAGCGGCGCGGACGTCTGGTGACCCATGTACATCGGGTGGTAGTACTTGTTCGCGTCCGCAAGAACTTCGCGTTCGAGCCGCTCCAGGATCTCCCTAACCGAGCTTCCGGTTTCAGGAAAACTTTCCTCGAAGCGGCGCGCCAGGTCTTCTGCCGATCTCGGCGTGGAGACCTGCCCCAAGCCGGCCATCGTCGACCCGAAGTACCGCGCCGTGACAGCAGCAAACTGCTCTCCCACCTCGAGCGAAGCGTCCGCCTCAAGCTCTGCGAGGATGTCGTCTATCATGCAGCTAATCTATTCGGCGTGCCCGCGCGCTACCGCTTGGGGAAACCCTTTCTAACACGAAATCCGTGGGATCTGGTTCAACGCGGCAGCGAGCTCAGTTGAGGTAGCACGCGGCGAAACGATCGGGCGGTGATACCGTGAGTGGTTCAGTCATTGCCGTTTCGTGGGATCATGGCTGCCGAAGACCTGCGCCATCTCGCGCACCAATTCGAAGGAAAGGAAGCCGACTATCGGCCGATTCTGGATGCCGTTGGATCCGCGTGTCTCGTGCTATTGGGAGAAGGCTCGCATGGCACTCATGACTTTTACCACGAGCGCGCCGAGATCACCAAGCGGCTGATCAGCGAAAAAGGGTTTACCGCGGTGGCGGTCGAAGCGGATTGGCCTGATGCGTATCGCGTCAATCGCTACGTGCGCGGAGAAAGCGACGATCGGGATGCGAACGCCGCCCTCAGCGGCTTCGAGCGCTTCCCCACCTGGATGTGGCGAAATACAGTAGTTCTCGACTTCGTCAGCTGGCTGCGCGATTTCAATTTGACCCGCCCGCCGGCCCAGCGAACGGGATTTTTTGGGCTCGACCTTTACAGCCTCTTCAATTCGATTGGTGCGGTCCTCCAGTATCTCGATCGAGTTGACCCGGAAGCAGCAATGAGGGCTCGTTATCGCTATGGATGCTTTGAGCATTTCGGCGAAGACAGCCAGGCCTACGGTTACGTCGCGAGCTTCGATCTCTCCCGCTCGTGCGAGGAAGAGGCAATAAATCAGCTCGTCGACATGCAGCGCCGCGCACTCGAATACCATACCCGCGATGGCGGCGATGATTTCTTCGAGGCCGAGCAGAACGCTCGCCTGGTGAAGAACGCGGAAGAGTACTATCGGTCGATGTTTCGCGGGCGCCAGTCCTCGTGGAACCTGCGCGACACCCACATGGCCGAGACGGTCGACGCCATCGCGAATTACCTGAAACGCGCCGGTCGTGATGTGAAGATCGTCGTCTGGGCACACAACTCTCACCTTGGCGACGCGCGCGCGACGGAGATGGGCTCCCGCGGCGAGCTCAACGTCGGACAGCTCCTGCGGCAGCGGTACGGCGCGGACGCGGTACTTATCGGATTTACGACTTACACCGGAACAGTGACAGCCGCGCACGACTGGGACGAGCCCGGCGAACGCAAGCGCGTACGTCCGGCGCTGCCGGACAGCTACGAGCTCGGCCTTCATGAGAGCGGGCTTTCGCGCTTTTTTCTCAATCTGCGTAACGGAGCAGGTAAAACGGAGCTGCTCTCCCGTCCCCGACTCGAGCGCGCTATTGGCGTGATCTACCGCCCGGAGACCGAGCGAATCAGTCACTACTTTCGCGCCAACATTCGCGATCAATTCGACGGCGTCATCCACCTGGACGAGACGCGCGCAGTGGAACCACTGGAGAAACCCGAGCGCTGGCACGAAATGGAACCGCCTGAAACATTCCCGTCAGGAATCTGAACCGGCCGCGAGTCCCGCCAACTTTTCCAGCATCACATCGCTCGTTCTGCCCGGGCGATAAGTTAACTTCTAGTTCAGGCGAGCATTCATTGACACGAGGATTCAGCTCTGAAAAAATCCGGCCGCGGTTCGGACGCACGTAAGCCGAAAAAACAGCGCGTTGACGATCCCCGGTCGAGTGCGCTCGAAGAGGCCAACAAGACGGCGAGCTTCGTTGCCCACGAGCTGAACAACTTACTGACGGTTATTCAGATCAACGCAGAGTTCCTTGGCGCGTCAACGCGGGAGAGTGCCGAAAGCGTCGAAGAGGTGATGGAGATCCAGACCGCCGCTCGGCGAGCGTCCATTCTTGCGAGGCAATTGCTCGCCTCCTCGCGCCTGGAGCCTTTCGACGCCAGCCTGGCCGAAGCGTTGTTGAAGAAAGCGCCTTCCGGGCGATCACCAAAGTCGCGCGAAGTGCCGCATACAACTCCGCGCGTGGCAGAGACGATTCTGTTGGTCGAGGACGAGGAAGCGGTGAGATCGCTCGCGAAAAGAGTGCTGACCCAGAAGGGTTACCGTGTGCTCGAGGCCGCCGACGGGGCAATTGCACTCCGGATTGCCGCCGGCCACGTCGGCGAGATCGACCTCGTGCTCACGGATGTCGCGATGCCGAATCTCGGCGGACGCGGGATGGTGGAGGAACTAAGGGAACTCAGTCCTGATATGCGCGTGCTCTTCATGTCCGGATATCCGAAGGAAGAAATTTTTCCCGACCGCCAAGTGGCGCTCGCGACTCCGTATCTCCAAAAGCCGTTTACGAGCGATACCCTATTTCGCGAAGTGCGGGGCGCATTGGGATACGCACGTTGACGCCTCTCTGATCCCTTACGCAGCAGCGCCAAGCTGGCTGGTGCAGTGCGGGCACCGCGTAGCGCCCGCATCCATTTCCAGTTTACAGTAGGGGCACTTCTTCGTCGGCGCCGTCGCCTCCGGCTTGATGAAGATCTTCGAGATTCGCCAGGCAACCAGGCCAATGATGATGAAGTTGATCACGGCCGCGATGAAATCCCCAATCCCGAATTTTACCGAGCCTACGTCCCACGTCGCTTTCTGCCAATCGCCACCCGGTCCGATCGCCACTACGATCGGCATGATGAAGTCGTCGACGAGCGCTTTCACCAACGCATTGAGGGCTGTGCCGACGACCACGGCAATCGCGAGCGCAACCACGTTCTGCTTGAGCAGGAATTCCTTGAATTCTTTCATCATTGGCATCGGCGTCTCCAGAGAGTCAGTTCGGCGACGACAAATTAGCACTATTCGCGGGCTCTCCGCTGTGCGCCCTGCAAGAACCCGAGCGACGTCGAATCGTTAACGCGGTGCCGACCGTGTGGGTGGCACCGACTCGGTGACCAGCGCGCTGAACCGAGCGCTGTCTGCGATTGCGAAAAATCCCCAGATCATCGCCACCGCACCTGGCATCCAGAGCGGGCCTCGTAAACGAACCGACTCAGGAAGCAACATGCTCCGCCAACGAAGAGTAATATCGATACCGAAAACCACAGTGACATAGCGAAAAGCTCGGCGATTCCAAGTAACGCGGGGACCCTCCAGCGCGTCGATTGTGTGTCGCCTGACGTCGTCCAAATGTAGTCTCGCCGGGAGGCTGCTTCGACGGACGAACATTCCACGCGGATAGACTATCTAAATGCTTGCGCCACAAGCACTTACAGCTAAGCCAGCCTGACCTTGGTGCGCGCCTAGTAGATGACTACTCCGCATCAGGCAGCTCCGCCATCGGCGCCAGCGGCGCCCGGGACGCCCCGTTCGGGTGTCACCACGCTTTCGCGCGAGCTCGCGGATTTCCTTGTCGAATTCTCGATTACCCTGAACAAGCACGCCATCTATCCGAGCAAGCATCCACTTCTGGACGTAGCCATCGACGGCGTCGCGAATCGTCTCGGGCTGCTCTTTGACGAAAACCGCGACTCGTTGTCCATTGGCGTCGCGCGGCGGCAGCTGATCATCGAAGGTGTGGCGACCGATCCGCAAAATCCCGTGCTCAAAGAGCTCGCGCAACGCCTGCACAAGCACCACGTCGGAGCGATAAAGTTCATTCGGGGAATGGGGCGCGACGAGCTAGCCGATACTCTCGCAGCACTCGCCGTCGATCCCGTTAGGAGCGAACGACCTATCGGTCACGATCTCGATCGCGTAGGCGAGCTGTGGAATCATGTCAGGTTCTTCCCGCTCACGTATGATCGCCTGCAGCTCATCGAAGACGATCCGGATGCCGAGGCTCCGAGCCTCGACCAAATGGCGGCGGGGCGAGCTACGCAGCTGTGGATCGGACTCGCACGCGCTGCGCTCGTTTCCGACATCTCCACCGACCCGGCAAAGTCGGACGACGCCGCGGACAACGCCGCGCTCGAGCCCGCAACGGTTGCGCGCGCCATCGACGAGCACCAGCGCGAGGAAGCCTACGACCAGGTGATCGTGGGCTACCTGCTCCAAATCGGGGAAGAGCTCCGAACCGCTGACGGCCCGGAATCTCTAGGCCTGCAGCGACGCGTTTCGCGCCTCGTTGGATCGCTCAAAAAATCAACGCTCGAGAAACTGCTCGAGATGGGGGGCGACAAGGCGCAGCGGCGGAAATTTTTGCTCGACGCGTCTCAGGGAATCACCGTCGAGGCGGTGATCGACCTCGTGAAAGCAGCGTCGGCGGCCGAAGGTCAAACCGTCTCGCATTCAATGCTGCGCATGCTCTCGAAGCTCGCGCATCACCCCTCGATGACTGGCGCCCGCTCCAAGACGGATCCCACGGTGCGCGACATCATGCGACGCCTGGTCGACGACTGGAGCCTCGACGATCCGAATCCGGAAGGCTATCGCCGCGTACTCGAGACGATGTCGGCTTCGCGCGCGGCAGCCGATCCGAACGCCGTGCATTCAGTCATCACCGAATGCGAGCCCGAACGAATGATACAGATCGCGATAGAAGTTGGAGCGATCGGTCCGCAAATCTACGGCGCGATGTCGAGCCTGCTCAAATCTGGAAGAATCGATGTGCTGATGAATCTCGCCGAGCGAGCACCGAGCACCGCGGCGGGAGCACCAATCTGGGATTTTCTCCTCGAGGAACAGGCGCTCGAGATGACGCTCGCACAACCGCGCGTGGACATCGGTGTCGTGAGCAGACTAGCACGCCGAGTTGGCAAGCCCGCCGCCACACCGCTGATCGATGCCGCTCTCGCCTTCGATGATGCGAAGGTTCGCACCCAGTTCTACGATCTCCTGTTCTCGCTCGGGGAAGATGTCGGCGCGACTGTCGCGTCGCGGATTCCCGACGCACCACCTGCGATCCGACGAGAGCTACTGGCATTCCTGGGCCGTCTCGCCAGGCTGCCAGACAATTTCTCGGCCGGCGATTATTTGCTCAATCCCGAACCTCTCATCAGGCGGGAAGCGGTAAAATTGATGCTGCGTGATCCGGAAGCCCGCGATGCGGTTGCCATGACCGCGCTCACTGACGAGGACGATAGAGTTGTTTTCGTCGGACTCACCGCCGCGCAGGAGAGATGCCCGGACGGCGCGCTCGACCTCATGAAGCAGCGCGTCGACGAAGGCGAGCTCGATTCGCAGTTGCGAACGATGTGCATCCGCATCATCGCCCATCATAGAACCCCCACAACTCTAGGTTGGCTGCTTGGCCATGTCATCACCGAAGCGCGCTGGCCGCGCCGACCGAAGCTGCGTCCCTCCACGCCAGAGATGCTGGCCGCCCTGGGAATGATTGCGACTGGGTGGCGCGAGGACCCGGCCGCCTCGCTCGCGCTTCATCTGGCCGAGCAAAGCAAGGAACCGGACGTGCGAGCCAAGCTCGTGCGCGGCCGCCCGACGCCAAGGAGAAGTACCGCATGAGCGAGCCGATTCGCTTCCTCGTGTCCTTTGGCCAGGCCGTGTCAACGATGGCCCTTTACAACGTCGGTCATCCCGCGCGTGAGCGCGCGGTCGACCGATCGTATCGCTGCCTGCACGATCTCCAGCAATTCGATCCCAATCCACGGTTCTCCTTTCTCGGCGAAGAAACGATTTACGGCGAAACACCGCTGCGGGAATTGGGTGACTGGGAATGGGGCACGCGCCTGGCACAGGCTGGCGTGCAACGCATCGAGCTTGCCGACACTGTCACGCGTGAACAGTACGAAGAATTTCTGGAGGAGATGATGGCGCGCATCACCCTCTCCGTGATCGATTCCGCGGAAGCTCGCACCAATCGCGCATCGGGAATCAAAGTTGGCGCGCTCGGGATCCGCGGCGAGACGAGGGAGATTCACGAATCGATCAACGCTGAGACGCCTGTCGCCACCATCTCCTACGCTCTGGGCGAAGAAGCGGAATCGATTCTGTCAATGCACAAGCAGGTTCAGGAGCGCGGCAGGCTACCGCTTGCGGAAGCAGAAGCGGTGGTGCGCTCGCTATCGATGGCGATGCACGGGGACCAGCAGATGATTCTTCCGCTCCTGCAGCTGAAGGAGTTCGACGAATACACTACCACCCACTCGCTGAACGTCTCCGTGCTGACGATGGCACTCGCCGAGCACATCGGCCTTGGACCGCAGGACGTGCGCACCTTCGGGATCGCCGGACTGCTACACGACCTCGGCAAGGTGAACGTTCCACTCGAGATCCTGAACAAGCCCGGCAAACTTACCGATGAAGAGCGCCAGGTGATGCAGGGTCACCCGGTTGCTGGCGCAAAACTCATCATCGAGAGCGGACGCAAGCTCGATCTGGCGGCAGCCGTAGCGCATGAGCACCATATCATGATCAACGGCCAGGGTTATCCGCGGCATCATTACCGGCGCGACTGCCACAAGGCAAGCAAACTGGTCCACGTGTGCGATGTCTACGACGCGCTGCGCACTCGCAGGCCTTACCGGGACGCATGGGAATCCCAGCGCGTTCTCAGCTACATCGAGGAAAGAGCAGGCACCGAGTTCGAGCCGGCGGCCGCAACGGCGTTCGTCGCGATGATGCGAAAAGTGGAACAGGGAATCCAGATATCACCTATGCCACCTGCGAGCGACGCCGCCGCAGCTCCATCGGCGCCGGCGGGTACCCCAGCCGCAAGCAATGGCGCGGCGCCTGTAAAGCCTCCGACGGCAGCTTAATCGCTGGTCATGATGAAGAGCGGCGCACCGTCGAACTCGTAGATCGGCCGCAACCGATCCGTGTTGTAGTACTTGGGCACGTCGACGATTTTTTTGTCGGACGTCACGCTACTCAGGGGGACGCTGTCGTAGAACCCTTTGTGGATGCTCACCAGCCGCCCGTACTGTTTCTTCACGACGAGATCGAGCGCAAGATTTCCGAACGCCATAGGGACAATCGAGTCGAGCGCGTCGGGATCGCCCGAGCGGACGAGATAGCCGAGGCGCTGGTTGACGACGTCGATACGGCGGCCCTTGTTGTATTTCGGCGATAGCTCTTTGAGCGCAGCGCCAACACGATCTCCGATGCCACCAAGCTTCCGGTGCCCGAACATGTCCACTTCGGTGCCCTCGAAGCTCATGCCCTCATGTGAGGTAAGACGTGAGCCTTCGGAGACGAGCACGACTGCGTAGCGGCTGGGATTGCGATTGCGGTCTTCGGTGAGGAGCTCGGCCAGACGCTCGACGTCGACGGGATGCTCCGGAATCACGCAACGGTCGGCAGCGCCAGCCATCGTCGGCAATAGCGCCGTGAACCCGGCGTAGCGACCGAATACCTCGATGACGAGAAAGCGCTCGTGTGAGCCGGCGGACGTCCGCAGACGGTGGGTGAGCTCGATGGTGCGCGTGACACAGGTGCTGAAGCCGATGCAATAGTCGGTGCCGTAGACATCGTTGTCCATCGTCTTCGGAATGGCGACGACGTGGACTCCCTCGTCGTGAAGCCGCTTTCCGTAACTCAGGGTGTCGTCACCACCGATTGGAATCAGAACATCGATTCCGATGTGCTCGAGGTTCCTGAGCACGCTCTTCGTGGTGTCGTTGACGGGCTGATCGTAGCCTGTCATATGCGCCGGGACCCGGCCGCGGGGCAGTGTACTCGGTCTCACCCGCGAGGTGTGCAGGAAGGTGCCGCCGGTGCGACCCGCGCGATTGACTGTCGCTTCGTCGAGAACGTGCACGTTCTCGCTGTTGTCGGCTTTGTCGTCCGGGATGTAGTCGACAAGTCCCCCCCATCCACGCCGAATCCCGACGACCTTGTATCCATCGCGCAGCGCGCGAATCGTGATTGCTCTTATTGCGGGATTCAGACCTGGGACGTCACCACCACCTGTCAGAATCCCTATCGTGCCTTTCGCCAGCGTCGTCTCCTTGCTCGTTAGAGGGAATGACCCGGGTGGGTTTCGAACCCACGACCTACGGATTAAAAGTCCGTTGCTCTACCAACTGAGCTACCGGGTCGAGAAACAACTTCAAGATACACACGATGTTTAGGTGAACCAGTGGACGGGTGCCACTCCGAATCATATCACAAAAGTGCGTTGACCCTCCGCCAAAGGGTCCCAGACAGGCTACGGGCACCGTTTTGTCTCCCCGCGGTAGCACAATTCGTCTTTGATAAGACCCGGATAAGCGGGCGCCCAAATGCCAACTGCCTTCTCAAAGATCAAGGCGCTTCTCGGCTCTTTACGCTCGTTGCGTAAGCGCCAGCTCGCGGCTGCGCGCGTTGCCGCTCTCGAACAGGCGAACGAGCTCCTTCACCTTCAGGCCCACGAGCTCGAGCTACAGTCCCACGAGGCGCGCGAGCTCGCCCACGAGCTCGCGCTCACGAACGAGGAGCTCCGTAGCGTTGTAAACGAGGCGAAAAACGCGTGGCAGACGGCGGACGCCGCCAACCGCTCGAAGGCTGAATTTCTCGCGGTAATGAGCCACGAGCTGCGTACTCCGCTGAATTCCATTGGCGGCTACGTCGAGCTCCTCGAGATGGAGATGCGCGGTCCGCTAAATGAAGCGCAGAAATCCGATCTCCAGCGGATTAAACGCAGTCAGCAGCATCTCCTCGGCATCATCAACGACATCCTGAACTTTACGAAGCTGGAAGCAACAGAAGTGAAGTTCGACATGATGGATGTGCCGCTCCGCGGAATCCTTGCCGACCTCGACGCATTAATGAGCTCGCTCGCCAGCGCGAAATCCCTCGAGTATCACTGCGATGTGCCTCGCACGAACGTCTTCACCCGCACGGATCCGGACAAGCTGCGCCAGATTCTCATCAACCTGATCTCGAACGCCGTGAAGTTCACCCCCATCGGCGGCAGAATTACCGTGTCGTGCAGTACCAGCGGGCGAACCGCCAGCATCAGCGTCTCCGACACTGGCCCGGGCATTCCACCCGATAAGCTCGAAGCGGTCTTCGAACCCTTTGTGCAGCTCGATCGCGGCCTGACGCGCACCACCGACGGAACGGGGTTAGGCCTTGCCATCAGTCGCGGCCTCGCTCGGGGAATGGGCGCGGATCTGCTGGTGGAGAGCGACGTCGGTAAGGGCTCGACGTTTACGCTCATACTGCCCGTGGCGTGGACGCGACTCACGCCGATGGACGGGGTAAAAGCGATCGCTTCGTAGCGCGACCGGTGGTCTGATCCTCGCACAACGGCTGTTAGAACGAACACCGAGAGGATCGAGATGGCGGTCGCCCTGCAACCGAAAAATGCGCGCGGCGCGGCGAAATGTCGCCGCAAGTTCCTGAAGTTTTTCCCAAAAGGGTTTTACGACCAGAAATACGTCGACTGGGAGCGCGGCTATAAGTGGGAAGCGCACGAGCGCTGGCTCGAAATTCTCGGCCGGAAGACCCATCGTGACCTCATCGACGACGGAAAACACGCCGAGGTTGCCCGACGAGCAGTCACGATTGAATCAAGAACCAATCTCCTTTTTTCGTTCGAGAAGATGGCGCTGCGCGACGCCGTGAAAGCACCCCGCGGAGCCAAGGCGTTCGCGGAAGGGCTGTACGAGTTTCTCTATGGGCGCGGCAGCGAACAGAGCAAATTCGAGGGGTGGTGCGACACCGTATCCAATCTCCCTCGCCGTCAGACCCGCGTGCTTACCTGGCCGCTTGTCACGGTCTTTGGGTTTCTCGCCCTGCCCGAGGAGCATTTTTTTCTGAAGCCAATGGTCACTCGGGCGGCCGCACGCGAATACGGCTTCGAGTTCAACTACCAATCGCGGCCGAACTGGGCCACCTACGCTAATCTCCTCGACTTCGCGCGGACCGTCTCGGACGACCTTCGCGACATGCGGCCTCGCGACATGATCGACATCCAGTCATTTCTCTGGGTTCAGGGGTCGGACGAGTACGACTGATCGCGGAAGTCCGGGCAGTGGCAGGGGGGCGCCCTGCTCGTCTTTATAGTGTGCGAGAACCCCTGAGCCGCCTCTAGTGCAACTCCGTCGTGCCCTGACAAGCCCTGCCCGTTTGGCCGCGCTTCACCACACCGGGCTTTTGGACACTCCACCCGAAGAATGCTTCGACGCGCTTACCCGTCTCGCTGCGCAGACGGTCGGCGCTCCGACTGCCATCCTTTCGCTCGTTGATTCGGATCGGCAATTCTTCAAGAGCGTCTTCCCGGTTGGCGGCGGAGTAACCCCCGGCTGGCATAAGCTCGGCGAAACGTTTTGCCACCTGGTTGTGCAAAAGGGTGAAGCGGTCACGGTCTCAGACTGGGCGAACGAGCGTCCATTGGAAGGCCAGGAGATCCACGCCGGATCATATGCCGGTGTCCCGCTCGCCAACGATCGAGGATCGATCGTTGGTACGCTCTGCGTAATTGACGTGACCCCGCGTGCGTGGACCCGGCGGGAGCTCGACACCCTGTATGCGTTTGCTCACGCCGCGGTCGCGGAAATTCAGCGACGCGTGGCCGAGCGCGCGACGCACGACACGCAGCTCCGGCTCGTTGCGGAGAGAACGCTTGCGCACGCGGTGCAGCACCAGATGCCCGTCGGTGTTGTGGTGGCCGAGTCGCCGTCAGGCCGGCTGATATCCGTGAACGCGCAGATGACTGCAAT
>DATAHM010000130.1:0-37592 GCA_036263215.1 Gemmatimonadaceae bacterium | reverse complement strand
ATGGACGGCGAGTAGCGCGTTGTTCACCGCTTTGAGGGCATCTCCGGCGCCGACGGGCCCCGCGTGAACAATCTTCTTTCCAAATGCCTCGATGACGGGACGGACACGCTCGAACACTGATTCCTCCCCGCCCCACATCACCGTGAGCGTCCCCGCCTTAGCGCCCGAAGTCCCGCCACTCACCGGTGCGTCAATGAACTCCACGCCGCGTCCGCCGAGCTCGGCCGCGATCGATCTGGAGGTCGGTGGATCGCCCGATGTGCAGTCGACCAACACGGCACCTTTGCGAAATGCATCCAGCATACCCTGCTCGCCGTGGAGTACGGCTTCGACCTCCGCCGAGGAAGGCAGACACGTGATGACGACATCCGCGTCTCGAACAGCGTCGGCGGGCGTACGAGCAACTCGCACTCTGTGCTCAGTAGCGAATCGTTCGGCGCGCGACGCTGTTCGATTCCACACAATGAGATCAAACGGGTCGCGGGTTAGATGGGCAGCTATAGGCGCTCCAATATCGCCCAAGCCGAGGAACGCAACTCGGATCATTGCACGCTCTTGCGCGCCACGGCCGCGGCACGCTCCACATTACGGGAATAAATCAGCGACGAAATATCGGCGATTAGCTTGCTCGCCTTTGCACCATCTACGATTCCACGGGTAAGTACCACGAGCACGTACGGAGATCGTCCCGGCGGGTACACGATTGCCGCGTCGTGCGAGTGCGCGGTAATCTCGCCGGTCTTATGGGCAACACGGACTCCAGCAGGTACGCCAGCCGGAATCTTCTCGTTGAATTCTTGAGCGAGAAGAATCTCTCGCATTTGGCGCGTCGCGTCGGGCGTCGCCGCTCGGCTTTCCTCGATGGAGCGTAGAATGATTGCCAGATCTCGTGCGGTCGTAGTGTTGTTGAGACCCTTCTCGAAGGCTTTGCCATCCTCCACACCCCGCAGCACCTGTATCCGCCCCGCGCCAAGCGATCGCATCGTACGTGTAACAGACTGTGCTCCAACGAGACCGATCAGAACGTTCGTCGCGAAATTGCTCGAGCGTGTTATCATGTGCCGCAGCAAGGTATCGACGCGGACTCGCTGCCCGATCCGCGCGTAAAGCGTACTGTCGCTGTCTGACCCTTCATCCAGCGAAAATGGAGACCCGTCGACTATCGAGGCGAACTGATTCACGAGCAGTAAGGGCTGACTCATTGCAAAGGCTCTGGTCGAGGCCTGCCTGAACAGCTCGATCATGACGGGCACCTTCATGGTGCTGGCCGCGTGAAAGCTCGTATCTGCATTGAGAAAGAGCGTGTCGCGGGAACCGAGATCCAGATAAGCGAGTCCGACGGTTGCGCCTGGTTCCTCCGCAATCCTGCTCTCGATCCGGGCGAGAGTCGAATCAGCGCCCTGCACGAGCGCGACAAGCATCGCCGCTGCAACGATCATCGCGCGCCCGCCATCAGCTCGATGCTTTGAGCGCCGCAGTGACCGTCGGATTCCCGGTGGGATGAACCTCTTCCCAGATGCTTTCGTTGTGGCGGTCGTGTAGAAGAAGCGAGCCGACAACCACCGTTAGAAGTGCGACGATTATGGGAAACGCGAGACCGGCGTAGATGTTCCCGGTCTTCGCCACGAGACTCGTCGCAATAATGGGAAGAAAGCCGCCGAACCAGCCATTTCCAAAGTGATACGGCAGCGATAGCGACGTATATCTGATTCTCGCCGGAAATGCCTCAACGAGAAAAGCGGCGATCGGACCGTAGACCATTGTGACGAAAACGACCTGAACGAAAACGAGAGCGGTCAGAGCCAACACGTTCACCGGATTCGAGTACGTCTTCATTGCGTGGTATATCGGAACGTAGAGTATGGCGGCGAGGAGATTGCCCGCCATCATGACTTTCTTTCGACCGATCCGATCGGAAAGACTGCCGAAAAAAACGAACAGCGGCGCGCCGAGGATCAGCGCGACCGCAACGCATACATAGGATGTGACGAGCGGCACTTTGAGAACGGTCTGCAGAAAAAGTAGTGCGTAAAACTGTCCGGTATACCACACGACAGCCTGTCCGGCGGCGGCGCCAAAAAGGACGACGAGGAAAATCTTCCATCGCGGCCACGTGCCGAAGCTTTCCTGTATCGGCGCAGTCGAAGTCTTACCCGTTTCCTTGAGAATGCTGAATATGGGCGACTCGCGGAGCCGCATCCTTATGTAGTAGGAGATCGCGACCAGGAACAGCGAGAGAATGAATGGAAGCCGCCATCCCCAGACCTTGAAGGCATCCTCGCCCATGATCCCGCGCACGATGAGGATGACAGCTAGCGAGACGAAGAGCCCCAGCGTCGCGGTCGTCTGGATAAAGCTCGTGTAGTAGCCGCGTTTGCCATCGGGCGCGTGCTCGGCGACGTATACCGCGGCGCCGCCGTATTCGCCGCCAAGGGCGAGGCCCTGCAGCAACCGAAGAATTACGAGGATTATCGGAGCCGCGATTCCGATTGTTTTGTAGCCTGGGAGAAAACCGATCGCAGCAGTCGACCCGCCCATGATCAGCAGCGTGGCGAGAAATGCGAATTTGCGTCCTGTGAGGTCGCCTATTCGTCCAAAGACCAGCGCGCCAAATGGTCGGACGGCAAACCCTACCGCAAACGTGGCGAGAGTTTTGAGAAAGCTCGCGGTCGGATTGTCGCCGGGGAAAAATTGCGTTGAAATGATCGCCGCGAGGCTGCCGAAGATATAGAAGTCGTACCACTCGATCATCGTCCCGACTGAGGAGGCGGTGATCACCTTCCAAATTCCCTGAGCCGAATCGAGCGGGTGCCCTTTATCGTCGGAGCGCACCAGCAGACTGTCGGTGGCGGATGTCATTGAGGTGCCCTCGCAATTACCCAAAAACGTTGATCAGCGGGTCCAGCCGCGCGAGGCGTAGGAGGCCGACGCGAAGGTTTCGTACAGCCAATATCTAAACGCCCGTAGACGATCTTCAGGATCTGCATCACCATTCAGGCCGGATTGTCGAAGAATTGCCGGAACGCACACTACCCTGAATCCGACCGCCTCGAAAGTAGCACAGGCGCGCCTGCTGTGCATTGGCGATGTGACGACCGCGAGCGTCGACCACCCGCGCTGCGCAGCGATCGCGCGAGCCCGCAGCGCCTCCGACCGAGTCGTGTAAACGGAGTCTACAAAAATCACCTCTACGAGCGGTCCGGCGAGCGAGATGATATTCTGCAAATCGGCGGAATCGGAAATTTCCTTCTGCCGCGCGAGATGCCGTTCGCGTGAGACCAGCATTGTCCTCGCCGCTCCTCGCCTCGCGAGCGATAAGCCCGTGAGCAGCCTGTCGAGCGTCTCGTAGCGGACGAGGCCATCACCGGTGAACCCGCCCGATAGTACTGCAATAGCATCGACGGCGGGTGGCAGTGCATCGTGCCGAGTCAAAGGCGCCGCGAGGGTCGAGACGATCGGCGTATACGCAACAACGATCGATAAAATCGCGACGACCCCAGCCGGTACCCATACGAGCGGTTTGAGCCGAGTCGCTCCGACTGCTGCGCCAAAAAACGCGGCAGGTAGATACAACGCAAGGTTCGGGATCCGCAGAAGCTGCTGGACCCCAAGGACGTGCGCGCCGACAGCCGCGAGCGTCGCAGCTATTGCGGCGGCGAGGACCTCGCGAGTTTTGCTGTTTTCGCTATGATCGCCCACGCAACTAAACTACGGGCGACTTACCGTCCCTGGGAAAAGAACCGAGACGCGGCGAGGTTAGCGCGGGTTCCTGGAGGGCTTGCTACCTGGAGGCTGCGCGGAAGCGATCTTGTCAGCCGCGTTCTTGAGCGCGTGCTCGAGCACTCCCGACTGTTCGGTTACGACTTGCTGAGCGGTGGTGACAAGCCCGGAAGCGACCTGAATGGCGTCCGCCCTGATCTTGGGGTCGGATGCGATACGGTTCATGAGCGCCTGAACCGAAGCCGCGAGATCCTCCAACGACTGCCTAAGCTCTGGCGACGGCTCGAATTTGACGGAGTCAGCGCTGACCACAGCCGACCTACTCCGCTCCGCAGCCGGGGAAGGCTGTTGCGATCGGGCGGCAGACGTGGCTGCAAGTGCAGCACACAGAACAATTAGCAGAGCCAGGCGTTTGATCATCTAAGCACGTTGCGTAAAAGAGTTGTCGCGCCAACCGACCCAATGTACACGAATTCCGCCGCCACAGTTCCTCGAATTGCGGCTGAGCTTGGATTTTATCGAATCCAACCTTTTTGGCATTTCCGCAGTCTAAGGATTCGAAGCGATTCGGGCGGCAACAGACCCCGCTGCCATTTCACTCTCCCACCCGAAAGAGATCCGCCGTCATGTCGCCTCGCCGTTCCACCGCCTGCTTCGCCGTTTTTCTTTCCTTCGCGAGCGTTCTGCCTGGCCGCGTCGACGCGCAGGCGACCACTCGCTCCCAGAAAGACCCCCGGCCCGTTGCCCGCGCCGCGCTCCGCAAGGGTGAGGTAACGATCGATGGCCGGCTGGACGACGCCGCGTGGGCTGCGGCTACCCCCGTAACAGAGCTCACTCAATCCACTCCAGACGAAGGAAAGCCACCCAGCCAGAAAACCGAGATTCGGTTCCTTTATGATGACGCCGCTCTTTATGTCGGTGCCCGAATGTACGACTCTCTCGGAGCCAAAGGCGTCCGTTCGGCCCTCGCTCGCCGCGATCAGGTCATGAATGGCGACAACAGCCTCACGTCGGACCGCATCTCGCTGGTGTTCGATACCTTCCGCGACAAGAACAGCCGCACGTGGTTCGAGCTCAATCCCGCCGGTGTAAAGGGCGATCATCAAAACGGGGACGCTTCCTACGATCCGGTTTGGGAGGGGGCGACGAAGATAGATTCGCTCGGATGGACTGCGGAGTTTCGGATTCCCTACTCCCAGCTTCGTTTCTCACGCGACCCCCAGCAGGTGTGGGGAATGCAGATCTGGCGCACAATCGATCGGCGTAACGAGCAGGACATGTGGGCCTTCTGGCGCAGCAACGAGTACGGGGGCCCAGCGTACTTCGGAACGCTGGAAGGCATCACCGTTAACTCGAGACCGCGACAGGTCGAACTGGTTCCATACGCCACATCGCGAAGCAAGCTCGAGCGCGCCCAGCCGGGCGACCCGTATCATTCCAATACCGAGATGACGTATCGCGTTGGCGGCGATGCGAAGGTGAACCTGACATCGAACCTGACGTTGGACGCGACCATCAATCCGGACTTCGGCCAGGTCGAGGTCGATCCCGCTGTCGTAAATCTCTCGGTGTTCGAGACAACTTTCTCGGAGAAGCGCCCTTTCTTCGTATCGAATTCCCAGTATTTCTCGACGGGCGGATTTAGCTGCTTCTTTTGCAGCAATGTCTCGAGCCTCAGTCTCGTCTATACCAGACGGATCGGAAGGTCCCCGCAGCTGGCCGGTCTCCTGTCGGACCAGTCGGACTACATGGACGTCGCTGACGCGACGACGATCCTCGGCGCCGGAAAGGTGACCGGCCGCACCAGAAACGGCGTGAGTGTGGGTGTACTCGACGCGATCACCAACCGCGAGCGCGCGACCTTTCGGCCCACTGGCACTACTACCGACGCAACCGCCGAGGTCGAACCGTTGGCGAATTACTTCGTGGGACGCCTCAAGAAAGATTTCCGTGGCGGATCGACTCGAATCGGAACAATCACCACGCTCGTCAATCGCGACCTCACTACCCAGGATGAGATCGAGCGCCTGCGATCCAACGCGCAGTCATTTGGGGTTGACCTCGACCACCATTGGGCGAACCAGGCATACTCGTTCAACATTCAGACGGCGCTTACCCATATCGGAGGCGACACTGCTGCCATCAACCGTGCGCAGTTCGCCAGCGCGAGATACTACCAGCGCCCCGGTCGCACCGAGACGACCGACGGACTTTTCTCGACTCTATATGATCCAAACCGTCGCAACCTTTATGGCTACGGCTTCTACGCTCGTGTAGCAAAGGAGACGGGCAACTGGCTCTGGGAGACAACGCAGAACTGGCGCAGCCCCGGTTTCGAGGCGAATGACCTGGGCGTACTCGGACGCGCGGATTACAAATGGATGCTCGTCAACGTGTTCCGGCAGTGGACCACCCCAGGAAGCTGGTACCGCAACCTGTACACGATTTGGGGTGCCCAACAGCAGCTCAATTACGAAGGCGACCGCAACGATATGGACTACCACGCGTGGGTCCAGGCGACGTTCAAGAACTACATGAATGCAAGCACCTTCGTACTTCTCCACCCAAGCACTTACGATGAGCGTCTCACCCGTGGCGGACCTACGGTCATTCATTACGGCTACAACATGCTATCGACGAACTTCGGCACGGACTCCCGGGCCCGAGTCGTAGGGAACGCTCAGGTACAATTCATCAAACCTGTCGACAACACGGAAGGCGGCAGGGTAGCGTACTACCCGTCGGTCACGATCAAGCCATCGACGCGAATCCTGCTGACGCTCTCACCGTCCTTGGATATCGACAATACCGCGCAACAATACGTGGCGACTGTAGCGGATCCAAACGTCGCGCCGGGCTTTGTTGGCAATCGGTACGTCTTTGGCCGCTTGCAGCAGAAGACCTTCTCGATGGACACCCGGGTGAACATGACTTTCACCCCGAACCTGACGCTGGAAATGTTCGCGCAGCCTTTCCTTGCGAGCGGCAAGTATTCGAGCTTCAAGGAATTTGCCGAAGTGAAGTCGCGCCGGATGAACATTTTCGGGCGCGATAACGGGAGTACGGTTGTCACAAATAGGGATCCCCAAACTGGCGCGATCACCGGATACACCATCGATCCTGACGGCGCCGGACCAGCTGCAGCATTTCCGATCGATAACCCCGATTTCAATCTGAGATCGTTGCGGGGCACAGGCGTCTTGCGGTGGGAATACCGCCCGGGGTCGACGCTCTATTTTGTGTGGACCCAGGAGCGCGACGGATTCGATCAGTTCGGGGATTTCAACTTCGCGCGCGACCGCTCCGCGCTCTTTCGGGACAGGCCGACCAACGTCTTCCAGATAAAGGGGACGTACTGGATTGGAAGATAAAGGCGGGCTAGTCCGGGCTTACCGAGGTTTTCGTCCGGGCCGATGCGGTTTTCGCAGGTACGCTCTTGGTGGTCGAACCAGCTCGCGGCTTAGCAGAAGTCTTCCGGGACTTGGATGAGCGGTGCGATCTGCCCCTGTAGACACCGCGAACCCAGCGAGCCCTTGTCCCGCGGACGTCGATGTGAGCAAACGGGCCGCTCCGGCCGGAGTAGGCGTAAAGACCGGTTCCACCAACCAGCTCGGGATACCGCGCCTCGACACGCTCAACCGCGTCCAGAATGAGCTTGACGTCTGCAAAGTTCACTTTGTGGTCGCCGTTCAGGTCGGACATTTTCCCATTTCCGTCCTGATCGATGAAGACGTCCGCCGCGTCACCAAACTGGTGCCGGCTGTCACGCGCGCTCCCCTCGTTGCGCACTGCGGCGTTGTGGGCCGGCGTCCGGAACCCGGACCTGACTCGCATGCCTTCCGCATTGATGCCGTGATCGTTCAAGTCCTCGATCACGAGCTCTAGCTTATCGAGGAGGGGTTCACGGAGCACAACATACTTCGGCCAGACGTCCTTTTGGTCGTGCGACACGAAATCCCGTAAACGAAAATGCTCCGAAACGCGGGTATCTTCGTTTTCGGGCGTTACTTCGATGAAGCCATCGGGATTTCGGTAGGCGTCGGAGCGCAGGCGTCCCTTTTCCTGCGGCCAGTAGCCTAGCCGGTAGCCATTGAGCCAGGCTTTCACCTTTTGGCCGAACGAGCGCATCGTGAACACCGTTTCGACCCCGGAGGCTGGGCTGCTCTGAACGGAGGCGCTCGCAAGCTGTGCTCCGGGAAGCGATGCAAGCGATATCCAGTCTTCGGGTAAGACGAAGCGCGCGAACACTTTACCACTCAACCCGGTGCCCTTCTCCCCGGAGGGTGACATGAGCGGGCGATCGTTCACCGTGCTGTCGTCAGCATCCTCAGTCGAGCCAGACCCGACGGCGACTACAGGGAGCGAATCGGCCTTGTTCGCAACAGTATTTGGGCTGCGCCGCTCTCCGCGAGAGACGAACTGAAGCGCGTGTGCGGACGCCGGGAGAGCGGCGCCTGCCAGAATCGTCAGGAGGAAAGCGGCTAGGCTGGATCTGTGGCGAAGCTGGGTCATTAAGGCTCCTCTTCGGTAGCTCGACTGACATGACGCCACTTGCGCGACGCGGTAGTCTCGGGGCTTTGCGTCCCCGCCTTTTGACGGGTTTGCCGGTTATCGGAGTCGCCCGGCGTAGCTCAGCTGGGCGCTAACAATAAAATGACTACCGGATGAGCCAAATTGTAACTGCTGAGCTTCGATTTTAAGGAGGAGTTACATGAACTGCGTGCAGCTAATCGGCTATTGGACAACTGGTTAACTGCACCGACCTCATCTTTAAGGTGCTGGAGGAACCCGAGCTGTCCCGGGCAACCCGGTCGCGTCTTCCCGGTCACGTGCCGCTGCTCTGACTCCGGTCAGCTTCCTGGACTGAATCGCGATTTCGACCTATCGGACAGCCGATTTCAGGGAGACAGTCTTGGCTAGCGTTTCTCGCCCACCGACTACCGTGACGTATTCGCCGGTGACATCCGTCCCGCGGACCGTTCCGGTGAGCGTCTGTTCACCGGGTTTGGACCCCAGCTTCCAGGTGACTACCGCGTGCCCTTTTGCATCACTGACGGCGCGGGCGGGGCTCACCGTCCCCGACTTTACCGAGAAATAAACCCGCGCATCCGCGACCGGGTTGCCGTACAAATCGGTGACCAAAGCTAATAGCCGCTTGCGCTTACCCGACTCGCGGGACGCCGCCTCACCTGGAACGTCATCGAACGCCAGGTTGGCTGCCCCTGCCGGAGTCGCGTGTGCAGCCAACTTGAGCAGTTTTTTCACACCATCGACGTGAACGGCAAGGGTATAATCGCCCGCCGAGCGGCCCATGGTCCAGCGCGCTGTTGCATACCCGATCGAGTCGGTGAGGACCGTGGTATCCGATAGGGTGCCTCCCGAAGCCGCCAATCTCACCGAAGCACCTGACACGGCGCTGCCGTTTTCGTCGACAACCTTGACCACTACCGGCCTGGGCAGTTCCGCGCCAGCCTGAGCACGTTGATTGTCACCCGAGGTTACCGTCATGTTTGCCGCCGGGCCAGCTAGCGCGGTAGCGATGATCGTGACTGGCGCGATTCCCAGTCCAGGTCCGTTCCCAACCTGCGCGCGGACTCGCTGCTGGCCGGTCTTCTTCCCCAAGGTCCACTGGGCGCGGGCTATCCCCACAGAATCGGTGCGGGCGTCGGAGGCAGTCACGGATCCATCGACCGCCACCCAACGCACGGGCACGTCGGAAAGTACGCGCCCCGTCGAGTCGGTGACCCGGACCGCAACGGTATCGGTCAGAAGATCGCCCGCGTGGCCGCTTAAATGGTCGGCCAGCGCAGCCACGCGCGTATTTTCCGCCACCGGATCCGCTTCCGCAACGATAGCTAGCGCGCTATCGACGTTCTCAACGCTTGCAAAGAGGGTCTGCCTGCCAGGGTCGGCGCCCAAGGTCCAATTCGCTCGTGCGCGTCCGTCGGCGTCCGTCACAGCTGTCGCTGGTTCCACGGAGCCCTGACCGTCTACGACTCTAAACGTGACGCGTTTTGCCGCAGCCGGACCCCCCTTTCGATTAGTCGCGCGGACAACGACGGCCTGTGCGAGCGCCTTTCCGGCCAATGCTCGCTGGCTTGAACCGGCGACGAGGGCGATAGCGGAGGCCGGCGTGACAACAGAGACCGCCGTCTGCCCCGAGACGCCGTCGACCTTAGCTGTTAGTAGTGTTTTGCCGGCGTTCCGACCAGTCAGAACACCGGCACTGTCGAGCGCCGCAACTGTGTTATCGTCGATATGCCAGCTCGCCTCGAGTCCAGTGATTGGATGGCCCCTGGCATCGATCGCACGCGCCTTGAGCTGGAGCTCGGCGCCCTCGGGCAAAACCACCACGCTGTCGCCACTCGCCCGCCCCACTTCCACCGAGGCGACCCGCTGGCGGACGATGATCGTCGAATGGGTGACCAGCTTGCCGACCACGACCGTAATAGTCGTCCGACCCGGGCCGTGCGCAATGACGGAACCGTCAGTCAAGACGGTCGCGACGGTCGAGTCGCCCGTCGTCCACGTTGGGCGCGCGCCGACGAGCACGCTGCCGTTGTTATCCGTCACGGTCGCGGCGTAATGCACGGTATCGTCGATGGCGTACGCCGTGTCGATCGCCGGCCGCAGCCCGACCCAGGCGGCGCCGAGATTTCCTATCGACTGGTGCGATTCGGAATGCCCGATAATGCCATAGGAGTACAGCGCGGTGAAAATCGACACCAGCGCCGCACCCGAAGAGGCTGCGAGGGTAACGGCTTTTCCCACATGGCGAAACCACATTGATTTTTTCGCGGCGGTGGCGGTGTGATCCATCGTTTAATGGACTGAGCTCAGCCGTTCGCGGTCACGCGCTTTTGCTCTAGAGTCCCACCGCCCGAGCGCTCTCGCCGTGTCCCATCGGGGAGCGGCCTGCAACCGCACAAAAAGACAATTCGAGGCCCGCTGATAAGACGAAGCGTGGCAATATCTTCGGCGCGTCCGACTCTGTGGGCGCTCGATATTCCGAGTGAGCCCGAATATTGCTTTTTTTCCAGACGGCGGCGGTAAACAAGTGCACTTTTCCGTGTCCGCGATCGCCACCCCGCCCGACCGCACCCCTTAAGTCAGAAATGCAGCGTTCGCCCAGCGCGCCAAACTTCATTTTTGCAACTGGCGTTGAAAACAGCTGCCCGACCATCGGACCCGGGCACACTCGTGTAGACGAGATGGAGAAGTGCGGACACTATGCGCACTGGAAAACAGACTTCGGGCTGGTAGAGGAGTTGGGGACCACCTTTCTTCGCTACGGGCCGCCGATTCACACCACCTGGCTCGGTGACGGGCGATACAATTGGGATTTTGCCGATCTCACGTTCGCGGATCTATTGCGTCGTGACATTACGCCAATAGTCGATCTCTGCCACTTCGGAGTGCCCGACTGGATCGGCGACTTTCAAAACAATGACTTCCCCTCTCTGTTCGCGGTGTACGCGCGGGCCTTTGCCGAGCGATTCCCGTGGGTTCAGCTCTACACGCCAGTGAACGAGATGTATATCTGCGCCCTCTTCTCGGCGCGCTATGGATGGTGGAACGAGCGTTTAACGACTGACCGCGGATTCGTAACAGCGCTCAAGCACATCGTGCGAGCCAACGTTCTCGCGATGCACGCCATCCTCAAGGTCCGGCCGGACGCGATTTTTGTTCAGAGCGAATCGACTGAATACTTCCACGCAAAAACTCCGCGGGCGATCGCCCCCGCTGAAAGAATGAACGAGATCCGGTTTCTTTCGCTGGATTTGAACTACGGACGACGCGTTAGCTCCGAGATGTACGAGCTGCTCCTTGACAGCGGAATGACGCGCGAGGAATACCATTTCTTCCTCGACAACCAGCTCAAGCATCACTGCATTATGGGCAACGACTATTACGTCACCAACGAGCATATAGTCCGCGCCGATGGTACGACCGAAGCGGCCGGCGAAGTGTTTGGTTATCACGTGATAACGTCACAGTACTACTCCCGGTACGGGCTGCCGGTGATGCACACGGAAACAAATCTCAAACAGGGACCGAATGGCGACGAAGCCGTCCGCTGGCTGCACAAGGAGTGGGCAAATGTGCTTCGGGTGCGCAACGACGGAATGCCCATACTCGGCTTTACGTGGTACTCTTTGACAGACCAGGTCGATTGGGACACCGCTCTTCGTGAGAGCAACGGAAATGTGAATCCGCTGGGCTTGTACGATCTTGACCGCAAGCCTCGACCGGTCGGCGTGGCGTATCGGGAACTCATTAACGAGTGGCGCGAAGTGCTCCCGACCCAGAGCAAGGTCCTGAGCCTGCCGGCGTTCCCGCCGAGCCGCCAGAACGATCCGCTTGTCCGGATGTCTCGATCCAACGCTGGTGAGCGGAACGCCGAGGATGCTGCCGCCAAGAGGTCTGCCCCCGCTGGCACCGGGTCAGACGGTGTAACTCGAAACACGTCTGGTGCCGAAGTCAGCTCGCCCGACGCTGAGGCGGCCGTTGCACCGTCAGGGCAGCTCCAATGAGTCGCTTTGCAGCGAAAACTGTGATCGTTACCGGAGGCGCCAGCGGAATAGGCTTCGCGACGGCTAAACGTTTTGGAAGCGAAGGGGCACGAGTGGTCATCGCCGATCGGGATGCGAAGCATTCGTCCGAGGCAGCCGAGGCGATAAAAGCTGCGGGAGCGCCGGACGCGTACGGTGCTGTTTGCGACGTCTCCGACGAAAAGGCTGTGAGCGATTGCGTCGCTGAAACCCTCAAGCGCTTCGGCGCGCTGGACGTCGTGGTCAACAATGCGGGACTCATGACGTTTACCCCGATCACGGAACTCACTGCCGACGAATGGCGTCGTGTACTCGGGGTAGACCTTCTTGGGGCCTTCTTTTTTGTGAAGCAGGCGTTTCTTCACATGCAACGAGGGGGCAGCATCGTCAACGTCGCGAGCATCCACGCCGTGGAAACAGAGCCCAATGTCGCACCCTATGCGGCGGCGAAGGCCGCAGTCGTGTCACTCACTCGGTCGGCGGCGATCGAAGGGAAACAGCGCGGAATCCGGGTGAACGCAGTCTTGCCGGGAGCGATAGATACTCTGATGCTGTGGAATAACCCGAACGTGAAGAGCGGCAAGGAAAAAGTCGACCGCAACATGGTCGGGAGCGCCGACGATGTGGCGAGTGCGATAGCGTTTCTGGCGTCAGACGAGGCGAAATTCGTTCAGGGTGCTGCGTTAGTCGTCGATGGGGGCCGGCTCGACCGACTGTAGACGCGCGGTGTCACATACCGCAGACTCGCGGAGTGCGAAACCTCTTCGCCGAGGAATCAATTAGGGACCGTTAATAGGTCGCTCTGTATTTGACTCGAGGGCGCCGACACGGACGGGGTGGGATTCGAACCCACGGTACGCTATTAACGTACACACACTTTCCAGGCGTGCGCCTTAAACCACTCGGCCACCCGTCCCTACATCGATTTGTTGCGCCGAATCCCAGCGATCCGACCGAACGCGTTCCAACCGCGCGCCCTCGCCGCGACACTTAAACGCGACGCCGAGCAGAGAACTCGGCGGCGCGCAGCGAGTCGGAGGGATGCCAGACGGACAGGGAGAGATTCGAACTCTCGATACCGGGTTCACCGGTATGCCGGTTTTCGAGACCGGTGCCTTCAACCACTCGGCCACCTGTCCAGCAGCCTGTCAAGTTATTCGCGAATGATGTCTTCTTCAACCCGCGTGCGTGTCAGCAGCGATCAACGAGTTGGGATCCGCAGCGTCACCGAATTAATGGTCGTAGTCGACGGCTCGCGACTCGGCGTGATGTACGGGCTGTCGACGTTGGTGATTTCCAGCCGCACGGTGTGGCCAGCAGGGACCAGCCAGAAATTTCCATAGGTTGGGATTTCGATCTGGCGAGCACCGACGTCGGCGCTGACCCCAGCGTCGAGCGTTAGCGTGCCGCGAGTTATGAGACGTTCGGTTCCATCTCCGACGTCAATGAGCCGCACGTCGAGTTGCACGCGATGGCCCACCACAAAAGCATCAAGCGAGACAACCGGCTGGCCCGCCACGGTGAAAGCGCTCGTTGGTGTAAACACGTAGCTGAAGACGTTGCCGGGGACGGAATCGGATGCCGGCGGAACGGCAAGATACGGCTTGAGCGGATCCCCGTCGTAATTCACGAATGGATCCCAGAACACACCACTGCCCGCAAACGTTACCGGATTGACCAGCTGGGTCGGCGTTCCAGCCCATTCCTGCGTGACGCTCCCTGTCGCAAGCTGCGACCAATCTGCGATTTGGAGTACATGGTTTGGGTTAAAGGCCTCGTCAGTTCGAGACGCATAGATCATCGGTGTCGGCGCCGTGCCCACTCCCTTCAGATAGTAGGCGAGCCACGGCTCAATAAGTCCTAGTACGTAATCCGTTTCCGCTACTTGATTGCGTGCTCGTGGATGCCCCAAATCCCCGAAATACGAGGTGATCGGATAATCCGGAGCGACGGTCTGAAGGGCAAGCAGCATCCGCTTCGCTTCGGGAAGTGGAAACAGATCGTCGGTAAATCCTTGCACCTGAAACACCGGCACTCTGTTCTGCGCTACCCGGGCCCAAAAATCCTGTTGCCACCATATGGAACGACCACCAGCGAGGGCGTCCTCGATGTGTTTCCAGGTTGCGTCGGCCGAATTGGGCTCGGCAAGGTTAAGGAGTAGGTGCCACGAAACCAGATAGCTCGGATAGTTCGGATAAGGCCGCTCAGGGTCTTCGCGAATACCGGAGGCGTAAAGACCGTTGACGTAACTGAGTTTCAGCCCGCCAATTCCGTCAATCGAGTTATTGGGCCGGCCGTTGGGGAGCAGCGCATAAAAGAGGTCGGTCCAGGGCGCAATCGGGACGACAGCGCGAATGCGCACCGTGTTTTTCCTAGGGGTGGCGAATGTCGGACGAAGGAGCGCTAGCCAGGAGTGACCGCCACCGTAGGACGCGCCTGCAATGGCAACGGCGTCAGGATTCAGGCCGTACGACGGTTCATCGACAACCTGGGCAATCATGCTCTGCAAATCGCCTAGCTCGACGTTGATATCGGCGAGGTTTACCTGTCCCCACGATTTACCGAAGCCCCGCGTAGAGTAGCGGAGAACTGCATAACGGTCGCCCAATAGCCTACTCGCGATGTCGCCCGAGCTTGTCTTGCTTCCCGCGTAGCCGTGAACGAGAGCAATTAGTGGGAACGGCCCCGGGCGCGGAGGAAGATCGAGACGGACATCGAGGAACGTTCCATCGACCGAGCTCGCGAGAAATCCATTGCATTGGCGCCCGCCCTGAGTGGTCGACACGCAATCAAGCCTTCGAGATCCTGTACCTGTGTAAACGCCTTTGGTATAGGTGTCCGGACCGAAATTAAATGAAGTCGGTGGACCATCGTCGTTTGCCGCGAGTGACGCCGGCCGCGCCTGGATGTGCGGCGCCGTGGGAGCCGTTTGATCCGGCTCGCACGCGACAAAGAGAAAGAAAGAGGCAAGCAGTACGAACCGTCGCATATGGGAGACTCGCGTTGATTGCTGCTTCCGTCCACTGCAATCTTCGTCCCGCGACAATCAACTGTTTCGCCGCCGCTTCAGCTGAGAGCGAGGTTCCGCTGCTGTCTAAAGAATTCCTCGAGGATTGCCGCGCATTCTTCCGCCAGCACTCCGGCGCGGACCTCCGGCCGATGATTCAGGCGCGGGTGGCGAAGGAGATCTCCAACCGATCCAGCCATCCCGGCTTTCTCGTCCCAGGCGCCGAACACGACCCGCTTCATTCGCGAAAGCACGATTGCCCCGGCGCACATGGCGCAAGGCTCGAGGGTAACGAAGAGCGTGCAACGGTCCAGGCGCCAGCTGTCCAGTTTGGACGCGGCTTCCCTGATTGCCAGCAACTCCGCGTGGGCCGTTGGATCCTGGTCGCGGATTGTGCGATTGGTTGCAGCAGCGAGTATGGATCCGTCACAGACCACCACCGCGCCGACGGGCACTTCGTTGCGCTTGATGGCCTCGCGGGCGAGGTCGAGCGCGTTCCGGATGTACTGAGCGTCGGTCTCGAGAAAGCCCTCGCGGCCGCCTAATCCCGATTCGCTATCTTCCGGCAAGAGCTGGCTCTGCCGCCTTTCTGAAAGTCAGCTCTCCCTTGGGATCGCGCTCGACCAGAATGTGGTCGCCCTCCGAGAATTTGCCCTCGAGAACAGCGAGGGCGAGAGGGTTTTGCAGAAGACGCTGGATGGCCCGCTTGAGCGGCCGCGCACCGAATGCCGGATCGTATCCTTCTGTGGCAAGTATCTCGCGCGCTCCGGGTGTCAGCTCCAGAGTCAGCTTACGATCGGCAAGGAGGTGCTCCAGTCTCTTCAGCTGGAGATTGATGATATGCTCGATCTCCTCCTTCCCCAATGGACGGAAGATGATGATGTCGTCGACCCGATTGAGAAACTCCGGACGGAAATGTTGGCGGAGAGCATTGGTAACCTGTGCCTCGATCACGGCTCGATCATCTCCCGCATGCTCCAGGATATAACTGCTTCCAATGTTCGACGTCATGATGATGACCGTATTCCGGAAATCGACAGTCCGGCCCTGTGAATCGGTGAGACGGCCGTCGTCGAGAATCTGCAGAAGGATGTTGAACACATCCGGATGTGCTTTCTCTATTTCGTCGAACAAAACCACTGAATAGGGACGGCGCCGCACCGCCTCGGTGAGCTGACCCCCTTCCTCAAACCCGACGTAGCCCGGAGGCGCCCCGATCAAACGAGCGACCGCGTGTTTTTCCATGTACTCCGACATATCTATCCGCACCATCGCCTGCTCGTTATCGAACAAGAACTCTGCAAGCGCACGAGCCGTTTCGGTTTTGCCGACTCCGGTCGGGCCTAGGAAGATGAATGAGCCGATCGGACGATTCGGATCCTGAAGGCCAGCGCGAGAACGCCTGACGGCGTTTGCAACGGCGCGCACCGCCTCTTCTTGACCAATCACCCGAGTAGCGAGAACGTCTTCAAGTCGTGTCAGGCGCTCGCGCTCGGCCTCCATCATCCGGGAGACAGGAATCCCGGTCCAGCGTGCCACGATTTCCGCGACGTCTTCCGCGGTCACTTCCTCCTTGAGGAAGCGGGCTCCGCCTTCCTGCCGACTGGCCAGCTTTTGTTCGGCTTCTTTCAGCTGCTTCTCGAGCTGCGGGATTTGACCGTAAGAGATTTCGGCTGCGCGCTGGAGATCGCCGCGACGCGTGGCCTGCTCAGCCTCGAGTCGTGCCTGCTCGATCTGCTGCTTGATCTTCGCGACGCTGCCAAGGACGTCCTTTTCCTGTTGCCACTGGGCTTTCATCGTCGCGGATCGTTCTTTCAGCTCGGCGAGGTCGCGTTCGAGAGCGCTCAAGCGCTCGCGGGATGGTTTGTCTTTCTCCTTTTGCAGTGCCTGCCGTTCGATCTCGAGTTGCGTGATGCGCCGGTCGACTTCGTCGATCTCCTGCGGCATTGAATCGATTTCGATCCGCATTCTCGACGCGGCCTCATCGATGAGATCGATGGCCTTGTCAGGCAGGAATCGGTCACCGATGTACCTGTTGGAAAGGGTCGCGGCTGCTACAATCGCGCCGTCGGTGATTCGCACTCCGTGGTGGGTTTCGTACCGCTCCTTCAGTCCGCGCAGAATTGCGATCGTGCTCTCAACGCTGGGCTCCCCTACATAAACCGGCTGAAACCGGCGCTCGAGCGCCGCATCTTTTTCGATATTCTTCCGGTACTCGTCGAGGGTTGTCGCCCCAACGACGCGAAGCTCCCCGCGAGCAAGCATTGGCTTGAGCATGTTGCCAGCATCCATCGACCCTTCCGCTTTCCCGGCACCGACCAGGGTGTGCATCTCGTCGATGAACATGATGAACTGGCCTTCTCCCTCGGTGACTTCCTTCAAGACGGCTTTAAGGCGTTCCTCGAATTCACCGCGGAACTTCGCACCCGCGATTAGAGCGCCCAGATCGAGCGCGACGAGGCGCTTGTTCTTGAGGCTCTCCGGCACGTCACCATTGGCGACGCGCTGGGCGAGACCTTCAGCGATAGCCGTCTTGCCGACGCCGGGTTCGCCGATAAGCACGGGATTGTTTTTCGTGCGGCGGGAAAGAATCTGGATCACGCGCCGAATTTCCTCATCGCGCCCGATTACGGGATCGAGCTTGCCCTTCCGCGCGGCGTCGGTGAGATCACGAGTGTAGCGCTGCAAGGCCTGATACTGATTCTCGGGATTCTGATCGGTCACGCGGTGGGAGCCGCGCACTGTCTGCAAAGCCTCGAGCAACGCGTCGTGCGTTGCACCGACGCCAGTCATGAGGTTCCGACTCTCGGTGCCTTTCACGTCCGAGAGTGCCAGGAGGAAATGCTCTGCCGATACAAAGTCGTCGCCGAGTTCGCGGGCGTCGGCCTCGGCCTTGTCGAAGACCTGGTTCAGCTCTCGCGACAGTGTCGGCTGCGCGTTCGATTGTTTGGGGTAGCGGGCCATTTCCCGGCCGACGGCCTCGCGCAACTGGGCAACGCTAACGCCGAGTTTCTGGAGAATCGGGACCACGATTCCCTCATCCTGGTTCAGGAGAGCCATGAGGAGGTGTAAATCGTAAACGAGCGGATTCCCCGTTCGGCGGGCGAGGTCCACGGCTTCATTCAAGGCTTCAGTCGCTTTTACGGTAAGTCGGTCTGGATTGATCATGGTTTTCTGTGATTCGAGCCTGTGCTGCGGCTTCGGGAGTTACAGCTCGGTGAAATTGCAACCGGGGTGCCGCATAAAGCCCGCCACGTTGGCAGGTCCTTTACTTGACTGCATGGTGGGCAAAAAAAAAAGACGCGCTGGCTCAGCCATGCGCGTCTCTTCGTACGATCAGTCTTACTTCCTTACTATCAATTTTTTGACAACCTGCTTTCCATCGACTTCCAGACGGTACAGGTAGATGCCAGAGGCGACATCGGCTCCCGTCTGCGAATATTTTCCGTCCCAGTAGGCGACGTATTGATTACATGTTAACTGCAACCCATCCAGCGGCTCGCCGCCGGCATCGCTCCCACCGCCCTGCAAAAGTGGCACGGCGACCAGCTGTGCCAGCAAGTTGTAAATCCGAAGACTCACGCGGTGCAGACGTCCGGAATCCGTGCATCCCTGCGGGTCGCCGATGACGAACGGAATCCTTGTGTCCTGACTGACCGGGTTCGGAAAATTCTGTCCGAGTTGCAACCCGGCGCCCTGTCCTCCGCCGGTTTGGGTAGAAGTCCCCTGAGCGGCCGAACGACCTGGCATGAACGCGCCGAGCACGAGCACCAACAACAGCGCCCGCCACAGGTGCTTCATGTTTTCTCCAAAGCTGACGAAAAAGGATCTTTAGACGCTAACTCCTACAAAGGTGGATACTTGTGCCGTGACGTGAACTTACGGGTGAGCTGTAGAAGCGTCAAGCAAAATATCAGACGTTTGCCTCAATATTCGCCCCTCTCCGCGCCTTTCAGTCACACCCCGTTTGTCACAAAACTCAAGGAACGGGATCAGATACTTCCTTGAAAAGCCAAGGATATCTCTAAGCTGCGCCGGCACATAAGTCGTGCCCGGCAGCAATTCCGCCTTCAGCTTTGCAACCAGTTCCTCCACAGCAGTTCGGTCGTAATAGCGATCCGTCTCCACCTGGACGAGCCGCCCTTCGCGCACCAAAAAGTTGAGCACCGCCGGAACCGAGCTACCATAGCGCGCGACCAGTTCATTTACGCTTGGTGGCTGGCGGCCAGCAGCGCAAATATCATGCGCCACATGGTCGCTCACGTTCAAGTCCGCTGAAGTTGGTGAGGGCTTCCAACCAGGACGTCGGACGACAGGCCCCGCAAGCTCGATCTTCCCGCGCCGCTCCATTTCGTGGATGGCGATGTCCGCCAGCTCCTCGTGACAGCGCAGGCTTTCGCGAAGCGTCCGGGCCTGAACGCCCGAACTCAGCGGAGAATGCACCTCGAACTCCGCGACGATACGCTCGACCCTGCTCATAACTATTTGGACATCTTCTGACGCAAATAAGTTGCGTGGACCGGCGCGAACGTCGTCGGTATTTAGCAAGCTCGACAATGCGTTAGGGCTCAAGCCAGCCCGGACAGGAGCGTCTGCTACAGGAAGTCCCCTTAGCGGGCCCGAACGCAGAATGAAACGGAGCCTTTGCTCGGGGAGAGCGGCGAGTTCCGACAGCTCAGAGGGGGAGACTCGCGGCAGTACACGGCGTTTGGCGTAAGGGTCTAAGACGGTCCCCCCACCGATGGTACGCAGAGGAGCGGGAAGGCGAAGCACGAAGCGGTCGCCTCCGCGGAGAGGTATTGCCAAATCCGTCTGGACACGTGCCATCGCCGCGCCGCTCGCAGGCGATGAAGCAAAAACGACTGCGGCATTAGCCTCACTCGCCCCGGCGTGAACCCGGAGCTGAGTACGAGGAGAAATGATGTCCGCTGCGTCGCTGGCAATCGCGATCGAGGCCTCGAAAAGTGTGGTCGCGCGCCAGTTGGTGTCGGTGACCAGAACGCTACCGCGCGGAACGTCCGCAACCTCAAGCCCGGCGACCGCAACGGCTGCGCGGGCGCCCGCGCGCGCTTGCTTGACGATTGCGCCGTGTTGTTCGAGGCGGCGAACGCGAGCAGTTTTGCCACCGGGGATGACGCGAACGATTGCCTCTTCGGCGATCTCTCCACTCCAAACAGTTCCGGTCACCACAGTACCAGTTCCTCGAACAGAGAAAGCACGGTCGACTGGAAGCCTGAAGAGATCGTCTGCTGTTCGCGGAGCCATTGCCCCAAGTGTTGCGGCAAGCGTATCGCGGAGTTCCGCGATTCCGATGCCCGTTCGACTCGAGCACGAGACTATTGTCGGCAGTCTCATGTCCGCGTCACGGAAAAGGGAATCGACATCCGCCCGCACCAGCGCATCCCACTCGCGGTCAACGAGATCCGTTTTGGTGAGCGCTACAACGATTTGCGGAATCCGCAACAATCGGAGGATGAGGAGATGCTCACGAGTCTGCGGCATCACGCCTTCGTCAGCCGCGATGACTAGCAGACCGAGATCGATGCCGCTGGCGCCGACCAGCATGCTTCGAACGAAGTCCTCGTGTCCGGGGACGTCGACAATACCTACGGTCCCTACGTCATCGAGCACCAGAGGAGCGAAGCCGAGGTCGATCGTGATTCCCCGCCGCTTCTCTTCCGGCAACCTGTCAGTATCTACACCCGTGAGAGCACGGACGAGCGCGGTCTTGCCGTGATCGATGTGGCCGGCCGTTCCGATTATCACGCTGCGCTCCAGCGCTCGTGCTCCCAAACCGCGAACGCTTTCAATGGCCGATCGTCGGTGAGGTGTGCGCCGAGAAACTCGCGCAATAGACGCTGGTGAGATCGCGCTTCCGGTTCGGAGATGCGTTCTGACGCGCTGTCGTCAAGCCAATTTCGAATCGCGGCGCGCGCTGTCGCAGGAAGCTTTCGGCCGCCTGGCGCGTACCTGCCACAGGAAGCGCAGACGATTCCTCCAGACGAGTGCGCGAACATGACGTCGTCGGTGTCGCGCAGCGGGGTGTGACAGAGAGAGCAACTGGCAAGCTCCGGCGTGAAGCCAAGGACTGAAACGATTCGCCAGCAGCCGGCAAGCCCTTCCTGGAGGGTGTGTTCGGGTGCGGAACGAGCAATTCGGTCGAGAACATCCGCAACCGTGTCGTACAGCTGCGCATTTTCTTCTTCGCCCCCAAAGCGAAGCGTTAGCTCCGCAACGGTTGACGCCGCTGTGAACCGCCCGACGTCTTGAGCGAGCGCGTCGCGTGAGCGCGCAATCTCGAATGAGCTGAGATTATGGAGCTCCCGACCCGCCTTTACATAGATCTGCGCCGTCCCTTCAGCAAAGAGGTCGAGAGCGGACCCATAGCGCCCCCTGGATTTTCGCGCGCCGCGCGCGAGCACCGATTGAACTCCAGCGTCGCGCGTGAGGAGGCGAATAATCCGCGAGCTCTCCAAGTAATCGAAGGCATGAAGAACTATCGCTTCCGTATTGCTGACAGCCATCCGACAAATCTAACGCGCTGCGAGTGCACTCAATGTGACAATCGTGATTTCACTCTGTGTCAGAACGACGTGCTGGCGCGAGCGCCAAGAAGCAGTGTTCGTCCGGGTGTGCGAAAGTTTAGAACATCCTCGTAGTGTTTGTTCAAGGCGTTCTCGACACGCGCGTTTAGCGTGATAGTGCCGCGCTCGACACCAGCCAGCGGCAGATCTCCCGACAAGTCGACTTTCGTATACGCGGGCAAGCTTACTCGAGGCGACGGAAATTGCGTGAAATCAAGGTCTGGCCGCACGCCTACAAAATTGAGGGCGACCCCCACGCCGCCCCCCGACGGGTGCGTGTAAGAAACGACGACAGCACCAGAGTGACTGGGCCGCCGAATCAGCGCGTCACCGACGGCCTCCGGTCCCTGATAGGAAGGGTCGATGTTGGTGATCCGAGGTTTCACCACGGTGAAGCTTCCCGTCGCTCGCAAGCGACCCGCTGGGAAGAGATCGATCTCACTCTCGTACCCATCGGAAGTCGCTCCGGCGAGGTTCGCATAACTGCCCTTGAAGTCGGGTGGCGGCCCGTCGATGTACTGAATCAGGTCTGCGAAGCGCTGCGTGAAATAGTTGAGATTGAGCTGAACCCAACGAGTGTTGAAGGTCGTGCTCATTCCGAGCTCGGCGGATTTGGCGCGCTCCGGCTTCAGTCCGGGACTGCCGACGGTATAGAGGGTTGGCCGCAGCTGACTAAACGCAGGCGCATTGAATGCCGTGCTGATCGAGCCACGCAATCTCAAGGTCTGGACATCACCAAGAGCCAAGCCGATGCGATACGTGCTGGCGCGACGATAGTCGGAGTTGTCGTCGACTCTGCCACTTAGACTATACGACATCCATTCCGTTGGATTTCCCAGCAGCTCGGAGTAGTATGCCACGTCGCTACGTGCGGCATCGAATGAGTCGGTGACGGCAGTCTGCTCTCCGACCAGGCCTGCGGCGTTCGAGCTGCGCTCCCTTTGCCGCTCATAGCTCGCGCCGATTGTGAGGGTTGCCGCTGTAGGCAGAAAAAAACTGACCCTGCTTTCCGCGGTCCGTCGGCTCCCGCGTGACACGAACGCCGAGTGGACCGGTTGGGACGCGCCAAAGGGAGTGGCGATGTCTTCGGAAAGATTCGAGGCGTCATTGGACCCCGCCAGCAAGTGCACCTGGATAAACTCTGCGATGTCGTGCCGGGCATCGAGACCAACTGTGATTCGGTGTTCGGCGCTATAAGAGTTCGTATCCACCGCACGTCCCGCAAAATCGGTGGGAAAGTGGAATTCTGCGCCGGTGTATCGGGCCGTGAGCGTGGCATCGCTCGTAGTGCCCTTCGCGAGTGACAGGGCGCCACTGAGGGTCCCGTTCCAATACGCATTATTGAATGGAAGCACTCCGCTGCTGCTGTGGTGAGCCGCTCCGAGTGACAGACCTGCGATTGAATTGTCGATGGAGGCATCGGCGTCCGCGTCGAGCAATCGATAGGTACCGCCACGGATGCCAAGCGATGCGCGGGGGCCGCCAATGGCTTTGCGCGTAAAGATCTGCACGATCCCGGTCACTGCGTCAGCTCCGTATAACACGCTGGCCGGGCCTCGTACGATCTCGATGCGGTCGATGTTGTCGGTGGTGAGATTGCTCAAGTCGACCCCGCCGCCGGACGTGTTGATTGCAACTCCGTCGATCAGGACCTTGGCGTACCGGCTTTCACCGCCTCGCAGAAAGAGGGACGTAGTCGCACCGTAGGAACCATTCTGCACCAGCATTGCGCCGGGCACCTCGCGCAGCGCGTCCGCCACGCGGGTGACGCCTCGCGCGCGCAGATCATCGCCTCGTAGGACGGTGACCGCCTGGGTCAGCGTGCCAGCGGGTCGAGGAATTTTTGACGCCGAGACTACCACCGTTCCCAGCTGTGTAGTGGTGTCGGTTTCCTGCGCGCGAATCCCGCGAGCGTGCAGCAGCATGAGCGCGATCGTGGCAACGAAAAGTTTCCTGATCATGTGGAGGTCGCGAAAGGTGTGAAAGTCATGAGAGGCTGACGGGACGGCGTAGTGGGACGAGAGCGGGGGCGCCAATTGCTGGATCGCGAGTTATTACGAGGGGCCATCCGTAAATCGACTCGAGCCGGTCGGCCCTCATCACGTCAGAAGGAGTGCCGCTGATGGCGACGACCCCATTGTTCAGCAACACGATGGTGTGCGCAAACCGCGCGACGAGATTGAGCTGATGACTCACCAGAAGAACGGAAAGCCCTGATCGCGCGAGTGAAGCAAGCAGCTCGAAGATCGCCATTTCGTGCGCGACGTCGAGGAAAGTCGTCGGCTCGTCGAGAACAAGGGTGCGTGCACTTTGCGCAAGGGCGCGCGCGATACGTACGCGCTGCCATTCTCCGCCTGAGAGCGCGTTCGTGTCCCGGGACGCGAGGTCGGTGACTCCGGCTTGTGACAGTGCCACATCGACGGCGCTGGTATCCGCTGCCGATGGCGCACGCCACAATCCCAGGTGTGGGAATCGGCCGAGCGCCACATACTCTCGAACCGGCAACGGAAAGGCTGTCTCCTCTCGCTGGGGAACTACCGCGACCTCTCGTGCAAGCTCAGCGTGCGGAAGCGCCCGCACGTCCGTTCCGTCGATGGTGATCGATCCGCTGACGATTTCTGCGCGGCGGATGAGCGCCCGGACTATCGAGCTCTTGCCCGATCCGTTGGGTCCGGCCAACGCGGTGAGCATACCTGATTCCGCGGTGAAGCTTACATGATTTACGGCGTTTTTCCTCGCTCCCGGATAGGACACGACGAGGTCGGTTACGCGAATCACGTCGTGCGCCTCAACTGGGCCAAAAAGAAGGGCACGCCGAGAAGCGCGGTTATCGCGCCGAGCGGGAGTTCGATCGGAGGCGCGACAGTGCGAGCGGCGAGGTCGGCGGCAACAACGAGCGTCGCGCCTATCAGCCCTGAGGCTACGATTAGCTGACGGTGCGCGCGTACGCCGAGCCGACGCGCGATGTGGGGCACCACCAGGCCCACAAAACCGATCAAGCCTGCGGCGGCAACAGTCGCCGCCGCGAGGAGCGCCGCGATCAGGAAGATGCGTTGACCCGAGCGCTCTGCATCCACGCCCAGTGAAGCCGCAGTCTCGTCGCCGAGCGCAAGAACGTCGATCTCGCGGGCCCAGTACACAAGAGCGCCGCCCGCCAGGACAACGCTGCCAGCCAACCAGAGCACACTCCGCCAGGTCGCATCGGAGGCTGACCCCATCATCCAGAACAATGCGCCGCGTACCATGTTCGGCTCGGCACTCGCAAGCGCGACCATTATCGTGGCATTAGCGAATGCGCCGACGATCACTCCAGCGAGCAGCAGTGTGCGCAAGTCCGCTCTCAAACCACTGCGACCCACGCGGCTTATCGCGAGAGCGACGAGCACTGCGACAATTGAACCGACGAAGGCCGCCAGGGTGACCGCGCCCGTTGCGGTTATGCCCAACGCATAGATGATTACCGCGCCGACCGCCGCGCCACCCGATACGCCGAGCAGATAAGGTTCCGCCAGCGGATTCCGCAAAGATCCTTGCAGCGCGGCGCCACTCGCACCGAGACCAGCGCCCACCAGTGCGCCGAGTACTACACGAGGCAGCCGCAGATCGCGCACGATCGCAATCGAAGTAGGGTCGCCGTTGCCGTGCAGTGCGGCGATCACGGTGCCGATCGAGATAGAGACCGCTCCGCGCGCAACCGAAATCACGGCTATGCAAAGCAATACGATGACGAGCGCTGGCCATCGCGCACCGCTGAAACCGCTCAACGCAGAACTCCGGGATGCAGCAAGTTCGCAAGCATCACTGCAGCTTCACCCAGTCTCACCGACGGACGCCCGACGAGTGCGGTATCCACCACTAGGACGTGGCCGTGGACAGCAGGAACGATCTTCCAGCGCGACTCCGACTCGATCTGCGACGCTCCGACCGGACCGGCGAGAATGAAGTCCGGGTTTCTCCGCGCCACGTCTTCGAGAGAAATCTCTTTGGACGGCCCGTTAATGTCGGCGTAGATATTTCTCGCGCCGGCAATGTCGACCAGCTCATTCATGAAACTGCCGGCGCCGATCGTAATGACGGGCGCATCCCAGATGTGCCAGAATACGGTAGGACGTGAGAGATGCGCGGTCGCCGAACGCACGCGCGCGAGCGTTCGATAAACTGAATCGGCTACAGTACGCGCGCGCACAGTGTCGCCGAGAATTCGTCCGAGAAGCCGTACGGTACGACCGAAGTCCGAGATCTTATCGGTCTTTACGGACAGCGTGTTTATCCCGGCTGCCCGGAGGCGGTCGGCCGCGGCTTTATCATCCAGACTCGCGTAGAGGATAACGAGGTCGGGATGCACGCCGAGAACGGCTTCGACGTTGGGCCGCATCCCGTTTCCAAGAGATGGCACCAGCTTGGCTGAATCCGGGAAAGCGTCGTATCGGCTGCGGCCAACCAATTTTTTTCCAGCGCCAAGCGCGAACAGGATTTCGGTGGTGGCTGGATTTAGTGACACGATGCGTTGAGGCGGCGCGCCGATCCGCACGGCATCGCCGAAATCATCGCGAACGGCGGCGCGGTTCGACCGGGCGTCCGCGCAGGCGAGGAGCGCGACGGAGAGGCCAAACCCGACTAAAGGGCGCGCAAAATACAAAACGGACACTCCTCCCAGAGGAATGCCCGCAACGAGCACGCGCCAAAGACGCCTGACCGCCACCAGCACCTCCCCCGAGGTTCTGCGAAAGTGGCGCGGACGAAAGTCGTCTCCTGGCTCCGGGCCGCTGGACTCACCTTCCCGACCGGTTATCGGTCAGTGGTATTCGAGTCTGCGTTGGTGCCCGTTACAGTGGCGGGGCCGCACCGGCTTCACACCGGTTTCCGTGGCTCCCGTCCGCGATCGATTGTACTGCGAACCTATCTTCGGCCCAATGCGCGCGCAAGTGCAACGACCATCGTGCCACCAATCACCAGAGTGATGGCGACCAGATAGCGGGGATCGATGGTGCGCGTCGATGCTGGCGCAGGAAGATCTACCACTGCGAGAGAATTGTGAGGGACGTCGGAAGCAAGAAATCGACGGAAATTGCGCTCATCGACCGTGACCGGATCTACTTCGCGCAGATTCGGAGCGCGAACGCTTCCGGCTTTATCCTCGATCATTACCTCGTAGATCTGGGTGTCGGTCTCAACCGGGAGTTGCAACGGAAAGGACTTGGCTGGGAGCGAGTATGAGAACGAAAGCTGCTTGATCCCAGGCGCGATGGCGGCGTACACATTCACTACACCCTTCGCGAACGACACGGCACTCGGCGGAATATCTCCCTGACTCACGCGGAAGTTCGTAGCCGCTGGCGTGATATGGGTGCGCCAGGTAGCGTCGCTGGGATTACCCGGCGCCGCGATGCGTGTGACCGAGCTGTCGTTGGACAGGTCGTAGACTTCCACAATCGAGCGCATTCCGTTCGCGTCGACTGCAGAGACCACGACATGGTGTCCGCGAACGGTCATCGGCACATGCCTGGAGGTCGTATCGAAAACGATCACTTCGCCGTCATTGCCGCTGACATTTCCCTCAGCCAGCGGTGAGGTGAAGTAAGCGATTCCATCGTGTGAGGCAGAGACGAAATAAACCGCGTCCGCGCTTCCCGTACGGCGGTAGTTGAATGCGTACCGGCCGTGCGCATCCGACCTGACGGAGTCAATAGGTCCGGCGCTGTCGGGGCCAACGCGATGGAGGACCACCCATGCACCACTGATGGGGTCCATATCCCTGACGCCCGGTCGAACAACTCTGCCGGATACTCTTTGCGAGTACGGTGATAGCGCGGCCTGCAAAAAGAGCAGGACCGCGAGCTTACATATTGAACTTCCCAAAATCTTCGGGCCGCAGGTTCTCGAGGTATTCCTTCAGCTGGTCGGCGGACATCTCCTCTGACGGCTCGGCGAGCGTCTCCGGAGCTGCCTGTCCCTCTTCGAGCAGCAACGCTGTCAGCAGGCTTTCCTGCGCGAAAATTGGCGCTTCGAACCGCAAGGCAATGGCGATGCTGTCGGACGGACGGGCATCGATGTGCACGGCTCCAGTACTGCGCGTGATATGAAGCTCGGCGTAGAACGTCCGGTTCTCGACTTTGGTAATGTGTACTCGCCGCAGAGTGCCGCCCAGACCGATGATCAAGTTCTTACAAAGGTCGTGGGTGAGAGGACGCTCGCGTTTGAGCTTGTTCATCTCGATCACGATCGACTCTGCCTCTGGCTGGCCAATCCAGATCGGCAGCAGACGCGCGCCTCCCTTCTCCTGAAGAATGACGACATAGGAGTTGGTAGATCTGTCGAGCCCAAGGCGCATCACTTCCACTTCGACGAGCTGCATGAAATCAAATTAACGTCATGGACAGAAACGGGAAAAGCTGGCCGATCAGCAGGCCAGCTTTTCTTACACCAGGAAAGAGCAATTACTTCGCTTCGACTGCCTTTCGCAGATCGGCGACCCGGTCGAGGCGCTCCCAAGTGAAGAGTGTGCCCGACCCGTTCTTCTTAGGCTCGCGACCGAAGTGACCGTAAGAGGACGTTGGACTATAAATGGGCTTCCGGAGATCGAGCGCCTTGATGATGCCCGACGGAGTGAGATCGAAAACCTTCTCGATCGCCTTCATGATTGCTGTCTCCGGTACGGTGTTGGTCCCGAAGGTATCGACGTTGACGGAAACGGGCTCGGCCACACCGATAGCGTAGGCTACCTGCACCTCGCAGCGCCGCGCTAGCTTCGCGCCGACGATGTTCTTCGCGACCCATCGCGCGGCGTAGCACGCCGAGCGGTCCACCTTTGAGGGATCTTTCCCGCTAAACGCACCGCCGCCGTGACGGCCCATGCCGCCGTAAGTGTCCACGATGATTTTGCGTCCGGTTAAGCCGGCATCGCCCTGTGGCCCGCCAATCACGAAGCGACCAGTGGGATTGATGTGGAACTTGATGGACTTGTCGCGGAGAGTTTTGGGAATGATCGGCTCGATCACCTCGGAGATGATCGCCTCGCGCAGCTTCTTGGCAGAAATGTCGTCTGAGTGCTGAGTGGAGACGACGACGGTCTCCACGCCAATCGGAAGGGAGTCCTCGTAGAGAACTGTGACCTGGGATTTTCCATCGGGACGAACCCACTTCCCGTCTTTAGAGCGGCGAAACGCCGCCAGCCGTTCGGTGAGTCGATGCGCGAGCTGGATCGGCATCGGCATCAGCTCTTCGGTCTCATCCGTCGCAAAGCCGAACATCATGCCCTGATCGCCAGCCCCGCCCGTATCTACTCCCTGTGCGATGTCAGGCGATTGCTTGTCGATCGTGCTGATGACCGCGCAGGTCTTCGAATCGAATCCGAAGCCGGCGTCGTTGTAGCCGATCCGGTCGATTGTGGAGCGCACGATCTCCGGAACGTTTACATAGGTTGTCGTGGTGATCTCACCGGCAACGCAGGCAAGACCGGTGGTTACAAGGGTTTCACACGCAACACGCGCTTTGGGGTCGTCTTTGAGAATTGCGTCGAGGATGGCGTCCGAGATCGCATCAGCAACCTTATCGGGATGGCCCTCGGTTACTGACTCGGAAGTGAAGAGATGTCGATCGAGCACGAAATTCCTCTAGGGAATTTGAGGATGATCGGTGGCAACGGTCGCGGGCCGTACTATTCCCGCGCCGAGGATGTTTTAGATCCACCGGAGGCTTCGAAGATATTTCCATCGACGAAGCCGGGCAACCCGTCGCGCAAAAATGGCGCGTCACCAAACGCGGCGAGTAGACGCCGTCGCAGCTCACCCTCGGCTTCGCGCGCGGTCTTCGATTCGAGGGCGGCATTTGCGGCTTCCGCCGCAACCGCCACACTCACGCCCCGCACTACCCGCTTCACGAGCGGAACTGCTCGTCCAGCCACGCTGAGTGAACGCACGCCCAAACCGATAAGGGCAAATGCCATCAACGGCTGCGATGCCATCTCGCCGCATACCGCAACCTCCATGTGATGGGCGACCGCGACGTCAACGATGCGCTTGATCAGCGCGAGCACCGCGGGATGAAGCGGTGTGAAGCGAGACGCCAGATTCGCGCTGCCGCGATCGACTGCGAGTGTGTATTGCACGAGATCGTTGGTGCCGATGCTGAAGAAGGACACGTCATCGACCAGGGTATGTATGGACAGCGCCGCCGCAGGCGTCTCCACCATTACACCGAGGGGAAGCTCGTGACGATACTCCACTCCGCGCGCGTCGAGCTCGGCGGCGGCCTCGGTGAGTAGGTGGCGAGCCTGGCGCACCTCGTCGAGCGTGATCACGAGAGGAAGCATTATTCGCACATCGCCGTGCATCGCCGCTCGCAGCAGCGCTCGAAGCTGAGTCTTGAAGAGTTCCGGCTCATCCAGGCACATGCGGATTGCTCGCCAACCGAGGAACGGATTCGCATCTGACGGGTAGCCGCCAACCGGGAGCTTGTCACCACCAACGTCGAAGGTGCGGATGACAACGGGGCGTCCGCCGAATGCTTCGACTACGTGCTTGTACGCGCGGTACTGCTCCTCCTCGTCCGGCATAGTGGCGCGGCCAACGACGAGAAACTCGGTGCGCATCAGTCCCACTCCCTCGGCGCCGCTGTGGGCGGCGAACTCGGCCTCCTCAGGAAGATCGACATTCGCACGCAGCGTCACCCAATGGCCGTCGAGCGTAACGGAGTCGGCGGTGGCGATTGCCTGGAGATCCGCACTTTCAGCGGCTTCGCGCGCGCGACGCTCGCGGTAGGTGGCGAGTTGCGTGGGTGTGGGATCGACGACGAGGACGCCCTGAGTGCCGTCAAGCACGACGTGCTCGTGTCCGAGCAGGCGCTTGGTTGCTTCCCGAAGTCCGACTACGGCGGGAAGCCCGAGCGAACGGGCAAGGATCGCGACGTGTGAAGTGCGGGTGCCGGCATCCGTTGCAATCCCCACGATTGCCTCGCGATCCAGCTGCACCGTGAGGCTCGGAGTAAGATCGTGGGTAACGAGAATCTTGTTGGAGCCCTTCGGCAAATCGACCGGATCGTGGTCGGGCAGCCCGAGAAGAATCGACAAAACGCGGATATGGACGTCGATGAGGTCGCCGACGCGCTCACGCACAAGCGGTCGTACGTGGCCGGCAAACTGCTGACGCCATTCGAACAGAACCAGATCGAAACCTTTTTCTGCGCCGAGGTTCTGATGAATGAGCTCTTCGACCTGACGAATGAGCTCGGCGTCCTCGAGGATCGAGAGCTGAACATCGAAGATCGCGGCCTCTTCCGGTCCTGCGTGCTTTTCAGCGCGCGCGCGCACTTGCCGAAGGCGTTCGCGCGCCTGCGCCAGCGCGAGATGGAAGCGCTTGATCTCGCCCGGGATTGCCTCGTCAGGGATGATGCGATGGCGCACGTCGGGGACTTCCCACCGGAGGAGATGGACTGGGCCATCCACGATCCCGGGTGAAGCCGGCATCCCGACGAGTGCCTCCATCAACTCTCTCCGAACTTGTTGGCGATCACAGCGCTCAAGGCGTCGAGCGCTGCTTCTGCATCGTCGCCGATTGCGCGCAGGGTGATCGTCGAGCCGTACTCGGCAGCGAGCATCATCACACCCATGATACTCTTCGCGTTTACCTCGAGGTCGTCGCGGATGATGGTGATACTGCTCTTGAACTTGCCCGCAGTCTTCACGATCTCCGCTGCCGGGCGCGCATGTATGCCCAGCTTGTTGACGATTTTCACTTCGCGCTCAGGCATCAGGTAAGGAGTGAGTAGAGGACAAAGACAGCGAGGACTCCAAGAGCAATCCGCCAACCTTCCGCGCGCTCGCGCAAGCCCGCGAGAAGAACGATTCCAATCACTGCGGCGACGATGATTCCGCCGTTGAGACCCCTGCCGGGCCCAGCTACACGCTGCAACGCCGCAGGAAGCGCGACCCCCGCAAGGAGCGCGGCAGCACTACCAATGACTTGCGGACCACGCCGAAACACCGGATTCGCCAGCGCGGGGGCGACATTCAGACCACGGGACAGTCCGATTTGAAGTCCCCATGCTCTGAGTACAAAGTGCCCAGCGTTGTACAACAAAAGAAATGTACCGACCACTGCCAGGGCGGAGCCGCCCGCACCGAACACGCAGAGCGCGACGAGGGAGCAGAAGGGCAGCCAGCTTGCCCATACGAGGCGGTCGCCGACGCTGCCGAGCGGGCTGGCGAGCGCACTGCGAAACCGTTCGATGCGGGCTGGATCGACTCCCTCGAGTTCGGCGCGCGACAGCGCACCCACGGCAATACCGGTTAAATAGGGATGAGCATTGAAATATCGTGATTCGCGAGCCAGTGCTTCGCGGTACCGAGGCGTTTTTCTGCCACCCGGTAGACATCTCAGAGCGGGTTCCATCGCGAACCCGACACCGGTGCCGAGCAGCGTCTCGTAATTCCAGGAGCCCTGAACGGCCAGCAGACGAATGAACATCGCGAGCTGGACGCGGCGCGGGATGCGCTGTGCGGGTGCCGCTGCAGCAGTCATCGAACCACCGCGATGATCGCGTAAACGAGCACCCCACCCGCCAGGAACCAGAGTACGTAACGAACGGAATGGAAGACCTTCCAAAGCGCGCCACCCGCAACCATCGCCGCGACCACGACAACGACCGAGCGGGAATAGGATGACTCGGTCCCCCAGGTTGCCACGATTGCTCGCACCAGCGGACTGAACACGAGCATCGCGACGGTGGTGACGATGCCGCCGCGAAGCAGGTCGAGACTCATGCCGGACAGGTGAAGCGACACGAGTGCTGCTCTCGAACCGTCTTCGATGCGATCGCGGCTGCGCTCAAGACGGCCGGCGATCATGCGGCGCAGCACCACCATGCTGGATCCGCTGATACTTGCAGTGAGGAGCGCGGCCAATATCGAAGCAGGCAACGCGCCGGGCATTCCTCGCGGCTGCGCAGCGAACAACGCGCCTCCGACGACGCCGGCAGATCCCCATTCGGGATATCTCGATGCGCCAAATGGCAGAGTATCGAGAGCAATCAGCTCGAGTACTACGCCGATGAGGAGCCCCGCTTCGCTATGGCCAATGAAGGCTCCAGCGACGGTCGATGACACGATGGGCCGAGCAATCATGGCCTGAGGAAAGCTCACAACGTCGAGGCCGAGCAAAGCGCCCAACAGCGCAAGCGGAAGTGCTTCGAGAAGGGTCATCTGGAGGCTCCAGCCAAAACATCCGACAGCGGAACGATGTGCGCCGATGGGACGTCCTGCGCGGTGACTTCAACCCCGGCCGCTTCCAGCTCTCGCAGCTGCTTTTCCTCTTCGGGAGTCAGAAAAATGTATCGCAATTTCTCGCTCCGGCCGGCGCGATGATGAATGCCGCCCAAATTGATGCTTCCGATCGCTTTCACGCCTTTGACGAGGCGAGTCATGCTGTCGATGTCGCCCGAAATGAGAATGCCGCGTCGGGAGTCGCTGGCGTAGCGGGGGTGATCGCGGATGGCAGTAGCGACATCGGCAAAATAGATATCCATCTCCGGCGGAACGGCCATGCGATAGAGCTCCTTCTCCCAGTCGCTGGAGGCAACTATGTCGTCTACCAGAACGAGGAACCGCGCGTTGAGCGGCTGGCCCCAACCAACTACCACCTGTCCGTGAATCAGTCTGTCGTCAATGCGATAAAGGTCGATCGGCATCAGCTCCGCTCGACGACAATCAAGGACGCCTTTCCGCGAGCGGCTGCGGACCGCGCGGCGTCGAGCGGAGACGCTTCGGAATTGAAGACAAAATCCAGAAGCGTCGCGAGGTTTACACCGCTCACCAGCATTATCGCGGGCAGATCCCGAACGATGCGCCGCGCAGCAATAGTGGCGCTGCCCGCAGGAAGATCCGTGAAAATCACGTGCGCGCCTGTACGCGCGAGCTCGTCGCGAATTTTGGTCTCGATGTCTTCGGGTGTGAGGCCCACCATGGACAGGCCAACGAGCTTCCCTGCCATGCCGCAAATCTGATCGACCGCGGAAACGAGCCCCGCCGCGAACTCGCCGTGGCCAATCACGATGCCGCGCGCCGCACTTTGCTCGGAATCAGCAATGTTACTCATGATCTTCCTGTAGGTATTCGCGGATATTGCTCGCTGCGGCGGCGGTCTTCATACGCTTCATCAACCGGTCGTTGAAAACTTCGGCCGCGTTCACGCCCGAATACCGCAGCAGATGGTTGAGAGCGATAACTTCGGCGATGACGGTAATATTCTTTCCCGGATTCAGAAACACCGTGATCTTGGGCAGCTCGACATCGAGGATGGTAGCGGTCTCGACGTCGAGCCCGGTGCGTTCGACGAGGGCGTCCTGGTCCCATTGTTCAAGCTGCACCACAACCTCGATGCGCTTCTGTTGTCTGACGGCACGGATGCCGAAGATCGCGGGAATGTCGATGAGGCCGACGCCACGAATTTCCATGTAGTGACGCTGCATCTCGTGGCCGCGCCCGATGAGCACATCGTTGCCGCGCTTGCTCGTAATGACGAGGTCGTCGGCGACGAGCCGATGACCCCGCTCGACGAGGTCGAGAACACATTCAGATTTGCCAATGCCGCTCATTCCTGTGAAAAACAGACCGACACCAAAAACATCGGCGAGCGATCCATGGAGCGAGACCGTTGGCGCGAATTCCATCTCGAGCACCGGTTTGATGCGCCGGTAGAACTCCGCGGTCTTCAGTTTCGTGCGGATGAGAGGAACTCCCGAGCCGCTGGCCACCTCTTTCAACCCCGCGGGGAGGCGCTGACCCTTGGTTACGAACACGGCCGGAATTGGAAAGGAAAAGAACAGCTCGAGAATCTTTCGCCGTTCTGCCGTTCCGAGCGAAGTGAGGTAGGTCACCTCGGTTTCGCCGAGCACCTGAAGCCGTTGGGCGGAAAATCGTTTTACATAGCCGGCGAGAACGAGTCCGGGACTCGAAACCTCGGGGTTGCCAACGACGCGATCGAGACCGGTGCCCGGCTCGATCTCCTCGAGCTGAAGAGTGCCGCGCAAGCGCTCAAGGAGCTGCCCAACTGTAACCTTTGGACTAGCCATGCCGCGTCGCCGGGTTGCAAACGAGAAATCTCATTTTGCGATCACTTCCTGAAGATGTGCGATTGTATCGTTGGCCGCGCGTTCCCAGGTAAACGTCTCCGCGAAGCGTCGCGCTGCCCTTCCCAGAACATCGACCAGATCACGCGAGACGACCACGCCTCTCATGGCAGCGGCCATTGCGTCCGCGTCATCCTGCGGAACCAGAAAACCAGTTTCGCCATCGATCACCGATTCCCTGATTCCCGGGGAGTTGGTCGCTATCACTGGGGTACCACATGCCGCTGCCTCGAGATTGCTGATTCCCCATCCCTCCTTGGGCGATGCGAGTGTCGCTGCCCATGCCCGTCGAAGGAGATGAATTTTCTGTTCCTCCGGAATGAACCCGAGGAATTTCACTCGATCGCCAAGGCGGAGGGATTTTACCAGTGATTCGAGGGCGGCGCGATAGTCGCCAGTCCCGGCAATCTCGAGCGTCGCCTCGGGTACGTTGAGCGCCGCGATTGCGCGGATAACGACGTCGACGCGTTTGTATTTCTTGAGACGGCCGAGGTAAACGAACAGCGGCTTCTCGGACCGCTCTTCGGGATTCGGTGTCAGGCGGGCCGAATCGACCCCATTGTAAATCACCCGAATCGATCCGCGCGGAATTCCGCGCTTTACCAGATCGTTGGCTGTGCTGATGCTGACGGCCTCGAAGGGCACTTTCCTGTAGACCAGACCGATCGGCTGCTCCGACAACCACACTGCGGCGGCCAACGGCGCGGGCGCCTCGCGGAACGCGGTCGAGCCGAACAAGTGGTGAACGAGCGCGACCACCTTTGGCAGGCCCCACAGTGGAGTGAAGAGCGGAACCTTGTTCAGGTCCTCAATGACCACATCGTAGTTATTCGCGCGGAGATTGCGCTCGAAATATTTGCGAGCAACGAACGGATAAGTATTTCGCGTGCCGGTGCGATGCACTTCGATACCGTGAAGATTCACCCGCGGAGGAGCATCGTCCCACGAACTGCAGAGAAGATCCACGCTGTGCCCGCTCGCTGCTATCCGGCTAAAAACTTCGCGAAGGTGAAGCTCGGCGCCTCCGGCCTGGGGATTCTGATCGTCCTGCCAGTTCAGTACAAGTATGCGCACTAGATCATGCCGGCCTGACGCGCAAAAGCATCGAGTACACCATTCACGAATTTTGCGCTTGCCGACGTGCCGAATCGCTCGGCCAGCCTAACCGCTTCCTGGATCGCCACGCGGGGTGGCGTGTCGCCCTTCATCAACTCGGCGGCGCCGAGGCGGAGGACGGAGCGCTCGATTGCACCGAGGCGCTCGAGCCGCCAATTGGTGGTCAAATCGGCAAGGCGCGTATCGAGCTCGGGGCCTGCCGTCGACACCTCCCGCACAAGCAATCCGGCCAGCCGGCGTTCCTCCGGAGAGACCGCAAGGTCGTCCCAGACCTGAGTTGCAACGCGATCGAGATTCTTTCCGCCACGCATCTCGCACGCATAGAGCGCCTGTAGCGCCCGAGCGCGCGCGCGCGACTCAATCCGCATCGTCGGGTGCGAGGCGGTTGTAAAGATCCACCATTTCGAGTGTCGCGACAGCAGCGTCCCAGCCCTTGTTGCCGTGCGCCCCACCAGCGCGCGCCTCTGCTTGTTCGTCGGTGTCGCAGGTAAGCACGCCGAACCCCACCGGCGTCTCGAATTCCGCGCTGATCGCGGCAAGGCCGCGCGATGCCTCACCGGCTATGTAGTCGAAGTGAGCGGTCTCGCCACGAATGACGGCTCCGACGGCAACGATGCCATCGTAGCGCTCGGTCGAAACGAGCCAGCGCGCGGCGATCGGCAGCTCCCACGCGCCGGGAACCCAGACCACATCGATGTCGTCGAACGCCACACCGTATTTCACCAGCGCTTCCATCGCACCATCAACGAGCTTCTTTACGACGTCCTCATTGAAGCGGCTGGCGACGACGACGATGCGACGCCCGACACCGCTGGGCAGTCCCGTAAATTCGGGCATTACGACGCGAACAGGTGACCGAGCTTCGCCCGCTTGGCTTCGAGGTAGCTGGAGTTCTCGTCGTGGGCGATCGAAATGATCGGCACACGCTCTTCGATGGTCAGCCCGTAGCCCTCGAGCCCTACGAGCTTGCGAGGGTTGTTGGTAATCGGACGAATTTTGCGCAGGCCGAGGTCGAGCAGGATTTGCGCGCCGATACCGTAGTTCCGGAGGTCGGGTTTGAATCCGAGGCGCTCGTTGGCTTCCACGGTGTCGATGCCCTGATCCTGGAGCTCATAGGCTTTGAGCTTGTTGAGCAGCCCGATACCACGTCCTTCCTGATCGAGATAGACGATGACGCCCTTGCCTTCCTTGGCAATCATCTTCATCGCCGTGTCGAGCTGCCACCCGCAGTCGCAGCGTCGGGAATGAAAGACGTCGCCCGTGAGACACTTGGAGTGCATGCGAACCAGCACGCTGTCATCGGGACCAACGTCGCCGTAGACGAGTGCAACGTGCTCATGGTTGTCGACATCGTTGCTGTAGCCGACCACGCGCCAATCGCCCTCACCCACTTCGGTGGGTAGTCTTGCCTCGGCAACACGATGGACAAGTCGTTCGGTCTGCAGGCGGTACGCAACGAGCTGAGCGACGGTGATGAAAGTGAGACCGTGC
>DATAHM010000129.1:0-2683 GCA_036263215.1 Gemmatimonadaceae bacterium | reverse complement strand
TGATCGAGCGCGGAGAGTGACAGCGTTGCGCCTGCGGAACGATAAAGGTCTACAGATCCACCAACCGACGTCGCGTTCCCGCGCTCATGGTCTCTGAATCCGCTCGTGCGACGGTATCCACCGAAAAGAGAAGCGTGCCTGGCGCCGGCGGGTGCGCTCCATGCTCCGCTGCCGTCAACAGTGCCGTATTGGCCAGCGGCGAATCGCCAAGTGGGGCGCGAAGGAACATCGGCTATTGTCAGAATATTGATCACTCCACCAAGTGCCGCATCTCCGTACAACGCCGACGAGCTCCCGCGAACTACTTCGATTGCGCGAACCGCTGTGATCGGGATTAGGTCCCAATCCGCGAGACCGGTGGCAAGGGTGGTGACCGGCACGCCGTCCACCAGCACCGCTGCGTAATCCGTCTCGCCTCCACCGTAGAATCCGCGGATCACCAATCGGGGCTGCTCTCCCATCGCGCCGGCGTCGAGCACGACCAACCCGGGAACACTTCGCAACCCATCAGTCAAGTGCTCAACCGGCTGTCGACGTAGATCCTCTGCCGACACACGCGTCACGGGGGCAGTGCTCGTTCCGAGATCGCTCGGGATCCGGTCGGCGGTGATCGTTACACTCGGCAGGGCGTGACTCGCTGTGTCGGGCGGGGACGGATTCTGCGCGCTTGCGACTGGTGCAGCGAGAGCGATAAGTAGAAATGACATTCGATGCATGCGCGAAAACTACGCAGTGGCGCACGCCACTGCCGCCGGGTTCGGAGGGATGCGACATTTGCGGGGCATCTTCTGGATGAGTTGTCCGGAAGGCAGATCATCATCGCCGCTCGAACGAATCCATGGACACTGAAGTCCTCATCGCTGGCGCTGGCCCAACCGGACTTGTACTCGCGATCTGGCTCACACGCCTCGGCGTCAAAGTCCGAATCATCGACAAGGCTGCCGAGGCCGGAACAACGTCGCGCGCATTGGCTGTCCAGGCGCGAACGCTCGAGTTCTATCACCAGGTTGGATTCGACGATGCGGTGATCGCCGGCGGTGTCAAAGTCGCGAACATCAATTTCTGGGTCAAAGGTCGCCGAACTGCTCGCGTTCCACTCGATCGGCTCGGCGAAGGATTGAGCCCGTACGCATTCGCGCTCGTGTTTCCACAGGACGCCCACGAGCGGCTGCTGATCGAGCAACTGGCCACGCTCGGCGTACACGTGGAACGTCGAACGGAATTACTGCGCTTCGACGAGCACCGTGGCGGTGTGACAGCGACGGTGCGACGATCAGACGGTTCTGAGGAGTCCTGCGAAGCAGCGTATCTGGCGGGCTGCGATGGAGCATCGTCGACCGTGCGCAACCAGCTCGGCGTAGGGTTTCCCGGCGGGACGTACACCGGACTTTTCTACGTCGCCGACGTCGAGGGAAGGGGCGCGGCCGTCAACGACGAGCTGCACGTGGATCTGGAGGATGCCGACTTTGTGCTGCTGTTTCCGCTGAAAGCGAAAGGAAACGTCCGCCTCGTCGGAACCATTCGCGATTTGCCGGAGCCGGAGCACGGCAAGCTCACTTTCGCGGACGTGCAAGGTAAAGCGATTCAGGATCTCAAACTCGAGATCACCAAGGTCAACTGGTTCTCGACGTACCACGTTCACCATCGAGTGGCCAATCGCTTCCGGCATGGACGCGCATTTCTGTTGGGCGATGCTGCTCACATCCATAGCCCCGTTGGCGGACAGGGAATGAATACGGGCATCGGTGACGCGGTGAATCTATCGTGGAAGCTCGCGGAGGTGCTCAAGAAACGCGCGCCGGAAAAACTGCTCGACACCTATGAGCCCGAGCGAATTGCGTTTGCCCAGCAGCTTGTTGCAACCACCGACCGCGGCTTCACGCTCGTTACGAGGAGAGGAATTATCGCGCGCACGATCAGGACGCGCATTGTGCCGCTAGTAGTGCCGCTCCTTTTTCGATTGCCGTTCGTGCGTCGGCTGATGTTCAGAACTGTCTCGCAGATTCAGGTGAAGTACCCGAAGAGCGCGTTGAGCGTGGGAGAGGCGGGCGGGGTAAGCGGCGGTGATCGCTTGCCGTGGGTGAAGCTCGATTCCGGTGCCGACAATTTCGCGCCGCTCGAATCGCTCTCGTGGCAGGTGCACGTGTATGGCGACCCAACGCCGGAGGTCCGGAATGCGTGCGAGAAGCTGGGCCTTCCTCTACATGTGTTCGGCTGGCAGTCGAATATGAAGGGAGCCGGGTTTCAGAAGGGCGCGATGTACCTGGTCAGGCCCGATGGATACGTGGGGCTCGCTGAGGCTGCTGGCAATCCCGAGCCGTTGCGGGAATATGTTGAGACCCAACTACTTCAGCCCGAGTAGCCGGAAGGTTTGAGTGCGGTCGGGATGAACGTCATATTTGCAGCTAACCCAACCTCTAGCTACCCGCCCACTCGTCGTCCAACGGCAAGCAGCGCGTCTACGATCCGGGGATCGAAATGCTCTCCGCGCTCCATAACAATTTTTGCGATTGTTCTCTCGACGGTCCATGCCCGGCGATACGGCCGGCTGTGAGTGAGCGCGTCGAAGAAATCAGCGACCGCGACGATGCGCGCCTCGATGGGAATAGACTCACCAGCGTGTTTGTCGGGATATCCTTTGCCGTCCCAGCGCTCATGGTGACTCCGCGCAATTCGCTCGGCG